>JBARDK010000001.1:0-1716 GCA_049795075.1 Nitrosotalea sp.
AACAAATATTTTCAAATATTTCAAGCGCTTTTGGAGAATTCAGATCATCGTCTAATGCGGTAAAAAATCCGTCAACTAGTGAGGAGAGTTCAGAATCAGTTTTTTCTGATGTTTTTGTGCCTGCAAGGTTGATTTTTTCTAGGAATTGTTTTCTTCCAACAATTTTCTTTTCATCAAAATCAACATCTTTGCGATAGTGTGTAGAAAAAACATAAAGCCGCAGTAGATTCTGTCCATATTTTTGTGTTAGATCTCTTGACCATACAACATTGCCAAGGGATTTTGACATCTTTTCGCCATTTGAGAGAACAAGGCCCACATGCATCCACGCCTTGACTGGGTTTTCAGATGTTGAAAACATCTTGTATTGAGCTAGATGTGCTTCATGGTGAGGATACAAGAGCTCCCTTGCTCCTCCATGTATATCGTAATTTGGGCCAAAATTTTCCAATGCAACAGTGGTGTCTTGCATGTGCCACCATGGAATTCCGCTTCCAAACTTACTTTTCCATGAGAATCCAAAATCATCAGAGCAATTCCATAACATTATGTCTTCTTGGCTTTTCTTGTTAGGCCCTATATCCAACCTATGAAGTTGAAGTTGGTTTCGTGATTGCTTAGATAACATCCCATATTTTCCATCCTTTGAGATATCAAGATAGACATTGCCATTTGCGTAATATGCAATTTTTTGTTCCAATAATTGTGAGATATGGTTTTCCATGTATCCAACATAATCTGAAACATATGCAAATCTGTTTATGCTTTTGATATTCAAGAGATTTAGATCTTCGGCAAATTTCTGTGCGTAGAATATAGCAATTGCATGATAATCTTTTGATTCATCTTTTGCTTTGTTGAATACATTTTGATTAATATCAGTCATATTGACTAGAACATCGGTATCATAACCTCGTTCGTGCAAATGTCTACACAAAAGGTCGTATGTGAGAAATATTCTAGCATGGCCCAGATGCGTATAATCGTACAATGTTGGACCACAGATGAATACCTTTACCATGTTTTTCTCAAACGGTTCAAACCTATCTTTACTTGAGGAAAAAGAATTGAAGATCTTGATCATGGCGTGTTCGTTATCGTCCACTGAGCCATCGATATAATTTGACACATAAAATGATATCCATCGTTTACCGGAATTCTTTTAAACTACGCATAAATTTTGCTTAATTTTCTTTTACTTTTTGTCAAAATGAGGTTACTTGACACTAGTTTGTGATCAGAATTAAAAACTTCATAACTATATTTCTGAAAACCTTCATCGTCTTATTTTAGACCTGGTAAAATTATTTCTTTGATGGGAGTTCTTGATGGTGAATTTTGTCAGCTCTTATCTTCAGTATTATCCTTTTTTCTCCGGGAGCTCTGAGTGGATATTTATCAACTCCAAGATACCGCTTGGCAAGTTTGTCAATGTGAGCCTCTGCTCCGTTTGTTGTTAGCTCAACTATCTTTCCGCGAATTGAGACCATGTTATATGGTTTTCTTGGTCAAATATGCTCAATGCGACCCTGGGATCATTTCTGACATTTTTTTCTTTTATTCTACCTGCTGCGGTATTTATCAGAATCATGTCATCTTCATGATCAATCCAAGTGGGTGCCACGTGAGGGGAGCCGTCATCCATCAAGGTAGCAAAAGAGGCAAAATTTTTGCCCTCAAGCAGTTTGGCAATTGAAGGTGTGATCATGTTTGATA
>JBARDK010000002.1:0-2822 GCA_049795075.1 Nitrosotalea sp.
GCGGAAGACGATCAGCATGTCTTCATAGCGCGGCGACGGCCACTGCTCCATGTCGGAGCCGATGGAGGTCGTCGGTTCAAATCCGGCCGATCCCATCCTTTGTATTTTATATCGTTAAAACCATCATGTGCAATTTCAATTAGTTATTATCTGACTTTCACAAACTCTGATGAGTCAGGCGATGAAGAAGAGTTAGAGACATGATAAAAAGATGAATGTGAATTCAGTGACTCGGAGCCTGGCGTATTTCATAACGCAGCATGAAGAAATTTTGTGCCTTAAATTGTGTTGGTGTATGATATCATATGAGTGAATCCAAGAAAATAGCAAACAACGACATACACAATTCTGCTAAGCACGTCGAGAGATATAAAAATATCTTAACGAGATTCAAGAACGGCTCTGACTGTATAAAATTTCTGGACGCATTACTTTTGTCAGGCAGAAGCTGGATTCGAATTGCAACTTATGCTTATTCCTGCCAGAGGATTGTTCAGATCAAAGATGATAATGCAATAAGCTCATGGACTCGTGATGATTGTGAAGAGATTGTAAAAAAGTTTGTAATATCTGACTTGGCAAACGCTACAAAGGAGGGCCACTTGCGAACAATCAAACGGTTGGTACATTGGTGCAAGACAAAGAAACTGATTCAAAAAGGACAAGAAGACTATTGCGAGGAGGTTGCCTGGATTACACCCGGCTCTTTCTACGATAAGTATGAGAAAATCCAGTCAAAAGATCTAATAAAAGACAATGAAATTCTTGCCATGATAAAAGCCGTCAAGAAAATAGGAGGAAAATATGTAAAGAGAAACATCCTTGTCTTGTTTCTTTTACTTGATGGAAGCTTCAGGCCTGCAGAGCTTCTCAACATTACCATGGGCGGTGTAGAATTTGGAAATGATTTCGTGAGAGTTCATACTAGTGGCAAGACTGGTCCAAAGAGACTCACTCTAGTAACAAGCTTTGTGCCAATGAAGGAATGGATACAGGAGCACCCTGATGCTGAAAATCCAGAAGCATATCTTCTATGGGATGACAATGAGGAAGGCAGGATGTCATACTGGCAGTTATGGTATCTGGTAAAACGTTCAGCTGAAAAGGCTGGTATTAAGAAAAGAATCTGGCTCTATCTTTTCAGGCATACAAGTATTACAGAACATGTCAAGCGTCTTGGCCGTGTGGCTGCAATCTATGGCAACTGGAGCCCGCGAAGTAAAATGTTGCAAAGGTACACGCATCTGGCAGATTCTGACCAGGAAGACGCCATCTTGAAGCTGCACGGATTAAAAAAAGAAGACAACAGTGAATCAATACTGTTCTCAAAGATATGTCCGCATTGTCACCAGGGCAACAGTGCCGATAAATCTCATTGCAGTAATTGCGGTACCATTCTTTCCAAGAAACTGGCACAGATTCGTGAAGCTAGAAAGTTTGACGATGTAACTAATCTTGAAAGAAAATTCTCTTCAGAAATAAAGAGTCTACGGAAAACGATAGAAGGGCAACAGAGAATGTTTGATAAAATGTTAGGGGAAGAATAGCTATTTTTCTAGTCTCTTCTCAAGCCTTGATATGCGTTCAAGTAACTTTACATTCTCAGCTTTGAGTTTTAGAATGATGTCTTTAGAGATTGTAATTGTCTTGCTCATGTCAACAAAGTAGCGGTTGTTTATAAAACCAAATTTATCTATTAGGGTGAATTTATTGTTATATCAAATAGAGAGAATATTGTCTATACTTCACAAATTCCATGTTATGAAGGCAATAAACCTTGTAAACTTTACAACTTGTAAACTTTACAAGGATCTTATCCGGAGGTCTTGAGATTCATATTTTGCGCCCTAAATCTTTGAGCTATTCGAAAATTGTTTATGATCAAGTACATGCCCATGTACCAAGTACACGGGGGTGTACAGAACGTTTCATGATATATCATTTGATATATATATCAAATGATATATGTTAGAGAGGCATACTGGCTTCCATCTGGAGATATTTGTGCACAACGCGGTCACGTATGACAAAGCCATTCTTGCCTTTGGCAATTAGATCTGCTCTTATCAGACCATCAATGTAGAAAGGGAGTTTGGTCATGGGTACAAGTAGTTTTTTGGACAGTTCAGAATACGAATAACCAGTCTCTGTTTGTGCCAGGGTTTGAAGAATAGTACGCAAAATGGGTCCACCCTTTACAATGCCTAGGTCTTCGGCCAATACATATTCGACGTATAGTCTTAATGGGCCAATTGGTGATGTCAATAGGTGATCAAAAACTTGATCAATGCTTTTATTTTTATCCCAATATTCCCCAAGTGTCATCAAGTATAAGGGATGCCCACCCACTAGATGGTAAGCCTCTTCTGCTATCTTGCTGTCAGGAGATATCTTTCTTTGCTTTAGATATTTATTGAAAAGTTTAATCGAATTTTCTTTATCCATCTCTCCTATGACTTGTTCGTTAAAGTGTAAGAACAGTGGCTTTTCTCCACTCTCCAAAATTGTTTTTAGTAAATGTACTCTAGAGCCACTAATGATAAATGATACCCTCTTGCCACGCTCCTGAATTACACTTCGAAACAAACTAAAGATGTTCTTAAGACCAGGGTACCTGTCAAGCTCTTCAATATCTTGGAACTCATCTAATATTATAACAAATTTTAGCTTGGAGTTTTCTGCCAAGGTTGTTGCAAGCTCAAAAACAGAATAAAATAAAGTACCATATTCTTTTTCTTTCTCACCAAATTCTAACTTTGGAGTAATTGTACCTCCTGGTCCTATTTCGAATCCGGTTGATTTGATTTTTTTTGATGTGAGTG
>JBARDK010000003.1:0-15912 GCA_049795075.1 Nitrosotalea sp.
GGCCCTCCACTTGGACCTACTTTAGGACCATTGGGTGTAAACATTTTACAGATAGTTACTGCAATCAACGAAAAAACAAAGGATTTTGAAGGAATGAAGATTCCAGTTACTGTCACCGTAGATAAAAAGAGCAAGCAATGGTCAGTTGAGGTAGGAATTCCTTCTGCATCTGCTCTAATTTTGAAAGAAGCTGGACTTCAAAAAGGATCAGGAACATCCGGCGCCACATGGGTTGGAGACATTACTATAGATTCTGCCGTAAAGGTTGCAAAAATAAAAATTGATTCCTCTTACGCTCTAGGCTTCAAAGCTGCTACAAAAGAAGTCATAGGAACGTGTTTATCACTTGGAATAAAGGTGGATGGAAAGAATCCCAAAGAAATAACTGCAGAAATTGATGCAGGCAAATGGGAAGATAAATTCAAGTAAACTATTCAGTCATAGAATATACAGAATCTTTGTCGGTCCTCTGAAGTTCTACAAAAGTTTCGGTATTTTGTATTCCTTCTATCTTTCCAATTTTTTCAATTGCCACAGTGTGTAATTCCTCTAAGTTTGTCGCCCTTAGAGTAATTAGAATATCAAATCTGCCCGTAACTTCAGATATTTCTATAACTTCGGGCGTTTTCAGGAGTGATTTGTGAATCTGATCCTTTAACTTTGGATCTCTATTGATTCCCATTGTTGCCCTTACGCCAATCCCTATGAGGGATTCATCTACTACTATTGTAAACTTCTTTATCAGTTTCTTTTTGATGAGTCTTTTGATTCTACTATACAGTACAGATGTGTTTATTCCTAATTTTTTTGAAAGGTTTGGTACAGAAATATTACCGTCTCGAGTAAGTTTGGTAATTATTTTCATGTCTAGTTCATCAAATTTGTGCAACTTTGCGTCTAGTTTTTGTTACTATTTAATAAATGTAAGTTCTATTGTCGAAATCTGATGTTCTTACAACTTAAATTCCATAAAATGAAATTTTTAGATATAGGCTCTTCCCTGAAGAATTCTGTCACTAAACGATTTTAAATAGGCATTCAGAAAGTCCTTTCGTAATGATCAACGAGTCCCAGATATCGCAGATGATAGTTGAAGCTAAAAAGAACCAGAAGGAGAGAAAATTCAAGCAATCGCTAGAACTAATCATGGTTTTCAAAGATATTGATGTTAAGAAGGGATTTGCTATCAATGAGACAGTCCAGCTACCCAAAAAATTAAACCAGCCGGCATCCGTATGTGTGATTGCTTCAGGCGATCTTGGACTAAAGGCAAAAAATGCAAATGCTGACAAGGTTGTGGATGGAACACAACTGACGCAAATTGGTACAAACAAGAGGGAATCACGCAAGCTGATTAATGGATATGATTTCTTTCTTGCAGATACTCAACTCATGGCTAATGTTGGTAAGACATTAGGTCAATTCATGGGCCCCAGAGGAAAAATGCCCACTCCAGTTCCATTCAATGCACCCATAGACGCAATATTGGAGAGATTCAGATCTTCAATCAGAGTAAGACTGAGAAATTCTCTTTCATTGGCATGTAAGATAGGTGATGAATCTATGGCAGATGACGATTTAGCTGCTAACGCAAATGCAGTAATTAGCACCATTGAGAAAAAACTTCCAAGCGGTGACAGGAACATAAAGAGAGTAATGGTGAAAACTACAATGGGAAAAGCAATCAGACCACAAGCGGGAACAAAGTAAGATGCACCAAAATAGAACAAAATATCCTCAAAAGAAAACACAGATGTATCAGCAGGTTCAAGAACTTCCAAAGAAATACAAAGTGATTGCACTGGTACGAATGGAAAAGGTTAGATCTTCCCAGTTATTACCATTAAGAAAGAAATTCAAAAGTGACGTTGAGATTATTAGCATTAAAGATAAGGTAGCGCAAAAAGCACTTACCTCACTGAATATGCCTGCAATTGAAAAGCTAGTTGACAAGCTAGTTGGCCAATGTGTCTTAATGTTCACAAACATGAGTCCACACAAACTAAACATTCTACTTGGAAAAAACAAGATAATGCTAGCAGCTAGAGGCGGAGACAAAGCAAGTATAGATGTTGTAATAAAGGCAGGCAATACTGGAATAACTCCAGGTCCAATCCTTACTGATTTTAAGGAGGCTGGCGTTGCTACAAAGATTGATCAAGGAACAGTCTGGATAACTAAAGATTCCACGGCTGCAAAGAAAGGTGATGTGATTTCTACAAAACTTGCAACCCTCCTTAGCAAGCTTGATGTCAAACCTGTTGAGGCAGGAATAATTCTAAACGCAGCAATGGAGGAAAATATAGTATACGACCAAGAAGAGCTATTAATTGATGTAGAAAAATACAGAGAGGCATTTGCAAAAGCACACCAAGAAGCAATGTCATTATCCATTGAGATAGGTTATATTACAAAGGAAAATGTTAATGCAATTCTTGCAAGGGCTGCACAGCATGCCAGATCACTTGCTACTGAATCAGGTTATTTGACTGAAGAAACAAAGAAACAGACACTTCAAAAAGCTCATGCCCAAGCCGCTGCACTGACAAGCAAGTTAAAGAACTATACCTCACAGTAAATAAGAAATTTATTTTTCACGTGCCTTTGGTAAATTCCAGTTGTATTTCATGGCGACAAGCCTAAGCACAGTTGTAATCACAATAGAGGCTATTGTTGCAATTTCTAGATTGGAGTCAATGCTGAGTACAATATAGAAAACCAAGACCCCCAAAAAACTTGCAGAAGCATAGAGTTCTTTTACAAATACCAGAGGCATCTCATTTACGAACATATCTCGCAAGATTCCACCTCCAACAGCAGTAATCATACCTGCCATAGCGATAGCAAGGAAATTCATACCATAGACTTCGTATGCAAATGTTGCACCAATAGCAGTAAAAACACCAAGTCCTATTGCATCAAATTTTAAAAACAAATTCCAGTGTTTTTGCATTTTTTGATATAGAAAGAATATAACAAAACCAGTTGTTACTGTTATGATCACGTAATAAGGATCAGATATAGAGTGCGGTGGGAAATGTCCCATTACTATATCTCTTAGAGTTCCTCCGGCTACACCTGTTATTGTTGCAAGAATAATTATACCAACAATATCAGCTTTGTGTTCAATTGCCTTGAATGCACCAGTAACAGCAAAAGCCATTGTTCCAAAAAGATCCAAGGCAAGAACGGTAGCCTGAACAGGTAATGAGAGATCTGTCAAATTACAATGTATTAGATAAGATAGTAAATAATCTTTAGAAAATTACAAAAAAGGAAATAGAAATAACAGATTTAACCAAACAGTGCTGAAAGGCCTTCCATTGCCTGCTCTTCAGTCTTTGCAGAAGGTACCTCTGCCTCTTTCTTGTCTTCTTTTGAACCACCTGCTGGTGCTGCGGCTGGCGCTGCTACTGCAACTGGTGCAGCTTTGATTGCCTCTTCAATGTTCACATCAGCGAGTGCTGCTATGAGTGCTTTTACTTGAGCTTCGTTTACTGTAGCTCCTGAGGCCTTGATTATACTAGATATATTTGCCTCATTGATTTCCTTCTTTTCCTTGTGCAAAAGCAATGCAGCGTATACATATTCCATTGTAAACGAAATTTGCAAGAGCCATAATATAAAACTATGGAGATTTCTTGCTTGCAAAAAACATGCGGTGCAACTGATTATCTAATTAAGGATCTTAAGACTTCTGCAAATAGAATACATGTATCTCTTGAGTTCTTTATCATATAATGTATCCATCCTTTGCTTCAAAACCCTTTTTGCCTGATCCTTATCTGGCCCATCAGATAAAGAAAGTACATTGTTTATCAACTCTGGAACAGATTCTCGGACCCATCCAGTGATGATATTGTAAATATTTTTGTGTAATTTCTCCACGTAGTCAGCACTTACATCAAAAATTCCCGTAAAGTTATCGTATTCGACTCTGTAAATTAAGGCAAAGATGATCTCTTTCGAGGTGGGATCTTTCAATATTTGTTCTGATTGCGGACCAGCCTTTCCTTGAGAAACCTTGTTCTTCAGGCCAACTGGGTTTATCATAATGCCATTTACTCCTATTTTGGAATTTTCTATTCCTGTTACGATACCTATTACAACATCTTTATAATCGCCATTTTGCTTGGAAGCAAAAACATAGTCTCCCTCTTTCCAGCCCTTCTTTTCAAATATGAACATAAGAAATTCTCAAAAAAGATCATATTTAATGTGTTGCTTCAGAATGCTTAATATCCATCAGGACAAAAACTTGTGAAATGGACAAGGGTCAGATTCTTGCCAAGTTTTCATCAGACCCTGATAGGTATTACAAGGTATCTCTTTTTGAAAAAGAAGGATTCAAGAGAAAATCTTGTTCCAAGTGTGGTCGGTATTTCTGGGTGTTAGATGATGGACAGAATCTTTGTCCTGATCATATAGAAAATAGCTATTCATTCATAGGAGATCCTCCCACTAGTAAGAGATTTGATTACACACAGGCTTGGAAGGAGGTAGAATCTTTTTTTGTAAATAATGGACACAAGTCAGTGAGCAGATATCCAGTAGTATGTAGATGGAGAGATGATCTTTATTTTACAATTGCTTCAATAGTCGATTTTCAGAGAGTAATGGGTTCTAAAGTAGTCTTTGAATTTCCAGCAAATCCTTTGGTTGTACCACAAACATGTCTTAGATTCAAAGACATAGAAAATGTTGGAATAACAGGTAGACATTTTTCAAGTTTTTGTATGATTGGTCAACACAGCATACCAAACTCACAAGGTTATTGGAAGGACAAATGTGTAGAACTTGATTTTAGACTACTTACTGATAAATTTGGAATTAACAAAGAAGAGATAGTTTTTGTCGAAGATGTGTGGGCAGGAGGAGGCTCTTTTGGATCATCATTAGAATATTTTGTACGAGGATTAGAACTTGGTAATGCAGTATTTACCGAATTCCAAGGGGATTTGGAAAACTATTCTGTGTTGGACCAAAAAATTATAGACATGGGAGCAGGCCTTGAACGATTTGCGTGGATTACGATGGGAACCCCAACTGCCTATGATTGTTGTTTTGGGCCCATAACAAAATACATGACAGAAAAGATAGGCATGGACACTGATTCTGATACCATATCGAAATATTTCAGAGCTATTGCCAAGACATCATCCGAGTCTACTGATATATCAGTAGCAAGAAAAAGCGCTGCCTCAGCTATAGGAATCGATAATGTGAAAATGGACAAAATTATCTCTCCACTAGAGGGAATCTACCTCATTGCAGACCATCTAAGAACTCTAATATTTGCGATCTCAGACGGTGCATTGCCAAGTAATGTAGGTGGAGGATACAATCTAAGAATGCTATTGAGGCGTACTCTGGCAACAATAGATAGATTTGGTTGGAATTTTGATCTTGATGATCTAATCGACCTTCACGTAGATTACCTAAAATCAACATATCGTGAGCTTGAAGAAACTAGAAAAGATGTCAAAACAATCGTCAGAATTGAAAAGGATCGTTATAAGGAATCACGAGTTAGAATGACAAACATCGCAAACATGTTAAAATCACAAAATAAGAAATTAGCTGTAGATGACTTGATTCGACTGTATGAATCTGACGGCATAACACCTGATTTTCTAAAAGAAACACAGATCATTTCAGAGATTCCATCGACGTTTTATGAAAGACTATCCGACCTGCATCAATCAGAGAAAACTGAAAAAGTAGTACAATTGAATTTAGATAAGATTCCAGATACAGATTTGCTATATTACAAAGAGGATCCGCATGAATTTGAGGCCAAAGTACTCAAAGTCATAAATGGAAAACACATCATACTTGATAGAACATCATTTTATCCAAGAGGAGGAGGTCAAGAACCAGATCACGGCAAAATCGGAAATTATGATGTTATCGACGTGAGTAAACACGGCAATATCGTAATTCATGAAACAATAGGAGGAGCCCCGCAAGAGGGAGAAATTGTGAAATGTAAGATAGATTTTGTCAGACGTTACGGTATAACACGACATCATACAAGCACACATGTCCTTAACGCATCTGCAAGAAACATTCTGGGTTCTTGGATTTGGCAACATTCGGCATTTAAGGAGCAAGATTATGCCAGACTTGACATTACTCATCATTCAAACCTTACAGAAGAGGAGATAATGAAGATAGAAGATCTTGCAAATCTTACGATTCGAAAAAACATACCAATTCTCATCAATGAATTTGAACGTGGGGATGCAGAGCAAAAATATGGATTTAGAATATATCAAGGCGGAGTTGTGCCTGTAAAATTAGTTAGAATTGTAAACATTGAGGGTCTTGACGTTGAAGCGTGTGGCGGAACCCATGTCAATAAAACAGGCGAATTAGGTCTAATCAAAATTACAAAAGCAGAAAGGATTCAAGATGGTGTGGTAAGATTGGAATTTGTTGCAGGAGAGGCAGCGCTCAAATATACACAGAATCAAGACAAGAAAATATCACAGATTGTAAAATCCCTTGGTTCAAGCAAGGAAAAAGTTCTAGAATCGTTTGAACATGTTGTCAAAGATGGAGAGGATGCAAAAAAGAAGGTCAAACATATAATAAAAAGAGCATCAGAGTCTTCTGCAAAGACTGCAATCGCTCAAGCAAAAATCCTTGGAAAAGTCAAGTTATTTATCACAGTGGAAGAAGAGCTTGACGATGAATACCACATAGCAGTGGGGGAACAAGCAGTCAATCTTGATAAATTTCTCATCTATTGCGCCCTGATTATAAAAAATGGCTCAATTCGCATAGTCGCATTCTCTGGTGCTGATGCTGTAAATACTAAGAAAGCAGGAGATCTAGTCAAAGACGTAGCCAAAGTACTAGGTGGTTCAGGCGGTGGAAAAGATACGTTTGGTCAGGGAGGTGGAAAAGACATGCTCAAGATAAAAGACGCCCTTCTTGCTGCTGAGCAATCCATTCTTGGAAAGTGACAAAACAATGGATTGGATATCGATTGAAGAGAAATGGAGACAAAGATGGTATACAGAAAAACAATTTGAAAGTGATCCTGACGCACGAAAGAAATTCTTTGTAACAGTAGCATATCCTTATCCTAACTCACCACAGCACATAGGACATGGTAGGACATACACGTTGGCTGATGTCCATGCAAGATTCATGAGAATGTTAGGATATAACGTGTTATTTCCAATGGGCTTCCATTACACTGGAACTCCAATCCTTGGCATGTCCAGAAGGATACAAGAAAATGATAAGGAGCTTATTGAGGCATTCAGAACATTATACAAAGTTCCTGACGAAAAAATAAGAGAGTTCTCAGAGCCTGTAAAAATTGCGGATTATTTCCATCAAGAGATTAAAGATGGCATGATAGAGATGGGATATTCCATAGATTGGAGACGCGAATTCACTACCATAGATCCCTTTTACAACAAATTCATAGAGTGGCAGTTTAGGAAATTAAAGGAATACGGTCTTGTGATTCAAGGGACGCATCCAGTAGGGTGGTGTCCAAAAGATCAGAACCCTGTTTCTCAGCATGATACTTTAGGTGATGTCGAACCAAGCTTTACTGAGTATACCATTATCAAATTCAGATATGATAATTACGTTTTGCCTACTGCCACTCTACGTCCAGAGACAATATTTGGTGTAACTAATCTTTGGGTAAACCCAGATACCAACTATGAAATTGCAAAAGTCGATAATGAAGAATGGATAATTAGCTCAGAATGTGCGACAAAATTAGGATTTCTAAACAAGAATGTAACAAAAACTGGAAACATAACAGGAACTGAACTGATAGGCAACAAAGTCAAAATTCCAGAAAGAGGTAACGAGGTCTTCATATTGCCTGCGACGTTTGTAGAGAGCGATAATGGTACAGGTCTTGTAATGTCAGTACCTGCTCACGCGCCATTTGATTATCAGGCATTAGAAGATCTGAAAAAGGACACAGGAAAATATGCTAACTTACCTTCCCTTTCAGAAATCAAACCCATTTCCATAATTGAGACAGAAGGATATGGGGATATTCCAGCAAGGGACGTGATTGAAAAATTTGGCATAGACAATCAAAATAATCCAAAGTTAGAGGATGCTACAAAGGAGCTTTATGCAAAAGAATTCTACGGCGGTAAACTCAAACAAAATACCGGTAAATTTGCGCAGAAAACAGTTACTGATGCAAAAGAAGATGTTAAGAGATGGATTCTTGAGAGTAACAACGCAGACATCTTGTATGAACTCAATGAAAGTCCTGTAAGATGTAGATGTGGTGCTGAATGCGTGGTCAAGCTTTTGGATAATCAGTGGTTTCTCAATTACTCAAACCCAGAGTGGAAAGAAAAGGTTCATGCTTGGATAAATGAGATGAAGATACTTCCAGAAGAGATCAGAAATGAATTCAATCACGTGGTAGATTGGCTCAAAGAGAGGGCTTGCGCTAGACAACATGGTCTTGGAACTAAGTTGCCTTGGGATAAAAATTGGATAATAGAAAGTTTGTCTGATTCTGTCATTTACATGGCTTATTACATTATAGCAAAATATGTCAATTCCGGACAGATAAACGCAGAACACATATCAGATTCATTTTTTGATTATGTATTTTTGGATAAAGGGGATTTGAAAAAAGTTGCGTCAGATTCTGAAATAACTCCAGAAAGATTAGAGAGCATAAAAAAAGAATTTCAATACTACTATCCAGTTAATGCAAGACATTCAGGTAGAGATCTTGTACCAAACCATCTAACGTTTTTCATTTTTAATCATCTGGCAATATTTCCAAAAAAGTATTGGCCAGAAGAAATAGTGGTTAATGGTTCAGTCTTAATGGATGGTAAAAAGATGTCAAAATCAATGGGAAATATAATACCACTCAGAGATGCAATCAAAATGCATGGTGCAGACCCTATTAGACTTGCAATCTTAATTTCTGCAGAACTATTGCAAGATGCAGATTTCAACCAAGAGGCAGTACGAGGTATCAAAAACAAGCTAGAAAACATGCTTGATGAATGTACCAAATACAAGACTGCAAAGTATACTGTCTTGGTACAAGAAGACAGATGGATTCAAAGCCGTTTACAACAATTAATTTCTAAAGCAACTTCCTCGATTCAAAAAATGAGATTAAGGGAAGCTCTTCATCATATTTTATATGAATTTGACGCGGATTTGCAATGGTATATCAGAAGGGTTGAGGCAAAAAATAGAACAGACTATTCAGGAATTCTACATGAGATATTTTCTGCAAGGGTTGCAATGATGTCACCCTTTGCTCCATATATTTCAGAAGAGATGTGGTCCAGACTTGGAAATTCAGATTTGGTATCAAAATCTTCTTGGCCAACTCCAGATGAAGTAAAAATTGATTTGCTTTCGGTACAATCGGAGACTCTTCTCAATACAACATTGAGTGATATTAAAAACATAATCAAAGTAACAAAAATGAATCCAAAGAAGATTACCATATACACATCTGCCCCATGGAAAGGAAAGGCTTACCAGAAAATTCTAGAAAGAGTCACAGGCGGAGATATCAACATAGGAAATTTGATAAAATTACTCATATCAGATAAAGAAACAGAAGAGATAAAAAAAGACCCTGATTTTGTCAAAAAAACAGTCAATGACATTTTATCCAACCCTCAAGACGAAAGGGATTCTAAAAATAAAGTCGGTCTTGTTGATGAAATAAAGGTGTTATCTGAATTAGAATCGTTGATAAAAAATGAATATGGCATAGGCCTTCAGGTTTTTTCTGAATCTGATCAAAACAAATATGATCCAAAAAACAAGTCTCGGACTGCAAGACCATACAAGCCTGCCATACTAATAGAATAATTGACTTTGTGCAGCCACATCTTTTTATTAGGTAATTTTAGGTATAAGCTCGTTTGAAAATAGCTGTTGTCGGCATAGGGGTCGCTGGTGCCTATCTTCTTGCAAGATTGAAGAATCAACACGAAGTGGTTGGCTTTGAAAGATCTACAGAGGAAAACCATGATTCCATATGCGCATGGGGCACTACAAAAGGCCCAATGGAGGAGTTTGCAAAAAAATGTAATCTTGAGTTTAATGATTATCTCATACATGATGGAAAAAAGATGTACATCAGCATGAACAACTCCGAGCGATTTACCATCAAATTGATGGGATTATGCACATACAACAAAATTGGTTTGATAAAAGACATGTCAAAAGGTTGTAAAATTCATTACGGAAGCGCACCAAAAATTGCAGACTTGGAATCAGAGTTTGATATAATCATAGATTCCACAGGTTTTCACAGATCTTATCTCCCAAGACTTTCTCAGGATTTCCATTTACCAACTTTCCAATACAAAGTTCAGTATGAGAATGGGGTTCCTTTTGATGACTTTTATCTCAAGCCTTTCACATCAATGAGCGGCTATTTCTGGTACTTTCCATTAGGAAAAAATATTGCACATATAGGCGCTGGCGACAAAAATAGAAACCATGTTGAGGAAACTAATGCCTTCTTGAAGAAACACGGTGGCAAAGTCATAAAGACTGTAGGAAGGCCGATCCGACTTGCCACGCCAGACATGTGTGAACCATTTTATCATGGCAAGGTAGTGGGAGTTGGAGAATCGATAGGTACCGTTTATCCTCTACTTGGGGAGGGAATTATACCCAGCATGACATGTGCAGACATATTTATTGAGAACATTGGAAATAATGAAAAGTATCGTCAAAAGGTGTTAGAAAAATTTGCAATATATTCCAGAGTATTGTCTTTTGTCAGAAGCAAGATGGATAGCAAGTTTGGCCTGCTAAAGAATTTTTCAGATCTCATATCAATCTACAGATACATGAAGAAAAATGAATGGAGGTTTGGAATGGAGATTCGAATGGCCGACATGATGAAGGTAGCACGAGCCTAAAGGCCCATACTTACATAACCAAAATTCTCGCGAGTAGTTCGGTTTGAGCTCATCGTATAATCATAGATAGTCTTTGAATATTCTGTAAGAATATCTCTCATTTCATCAATTGATTTTGCAAAGTAGAATCCTGGGCAATCTCCAGTAAATTGAAATGTTGCATGTACTCTTGCTCTTCCTTTTTCATTTTCAAGCCATGATGAAAATGGATAGAGATAACATACTCCGGGTCTTGATGGATGCAATCCACAGTAGCCTTTTTGATCTAAAAACCTGCACTTGACATGAGTGCCATCTTCTGCTTCTGTTTCATCATTTTTTCGTTTAAGGTTAATCATGGTCATGATAACTGGATTACCAGTAGGACTTTGCTCCTCCCAGGTGGCTACATTGGTTTCATTTTTTACAAAATCTGAAACCTTGTTGTATTTCATATTCTTGCTTATCGTTATCAAGTCATTTGAGGTAAGGGGCAACCTTCCCTGCCTGTTACAACAATTATGACAGTCAGGCCAATAGCATTTCCAAAGTACATAACCGTTATCGGAGGACAGATATGGTATGTGAAATATCACATCATTTACTTTTATCTGAAAATCTGACGCATCAACTCTTTTACCCAAAATAAAGTCGCGAATTATAGGCTCAATTTTCCAGTCTTTTGACAATAGTTCTAGTGCTTCTTCGATTTTAGGTTGCATCAACCAATAAATTAAGAATAGACTTTTGAACGTTATCAATGCTAAGCCAGAAGGGGAAATATGCTTCTGCAACACAAAACAGAAGATTGGTGTGGGAAAAAGTCATGTGGCCTCTAATTCTTGAAATAAATAATATCAGTTTTACTTTAGAACAATACAAGGAAAAACGTGACGAGGTCTGCAAGGAGCTAAACATTCCATCATCTCGCATAGCTGGAGGATTTGTCTCACTTTTGCTAAAAGGAATACTGTACAAGGAAAAAGATCTGTATTCCATTCACTATAGACTCATTCCATACATGAGACTTAGAGCAGATTGCGATTATGCAATGGCGGTTCGTGAAGCCAGTACAAAATAGAAATCTAGCCACGGCTCTTAATTTTAGTTTTATTGACTAATTCATAATCATGACAAACTACGTAGCAATGTTACCAGCTAATTTCTCATTAGATTTTATAGTGTCGTTTTAAATGATATTTAGATGAAGTATTACATTGCAGGCGCAATATTATTTGCAGGATTTGCAATCCTTGCTTCGTTAATAGTCCATGATAATTCTCAGATTACGAAATGGGATTATTCAGTATTTTTAATGATAAACAGTCCTCATGGTAAAATTATCAATCAAATAATGATTTCTCTAACAAAATATGGTAGAGAGGTAGTATGGGTAGCAACAACCGCACTACTTTTTGTATTTGGCGGAAAAGATGGTCGGAGGACAGCAGTCTTGCTTTCTATAGCTTTTATCATACTAATACCAGTCGGAACAGTCCTAAAGGATGAAATTAACAGGCCAAGACCTATGCCATCAACATATGAGAATTTATTGGTAAAATAAGAGACTGATCCATCTTTTCCCTCAGGTCATGCGATAATTGTTTCTGCTGGCGCATTCATAATGCTTGCTAGATTCAACCAAAGAAAACAGATCATAGTATCGTTGATACTTGCAGTTGAAGCATTATTGGTGATTTATTCAAGAATTTATGTGGGCAATCACTATCCGCTTGACGTGATAGGTGGAATACTTGTTGGTACTGGAGTAAGTGCTATTGTAGTAGATTCTAGCAGATATCTTGATCCAATATTTTCACGCCTTGATTCCATACGTAGAAAATAGTTCAAGTCTTAATCTCAAATTTGCCTGTACTCGGTTCTTGTTTGACGGTTTACCTATATTCGTCGCCGCAGTCTCCAATTCTTTCAAACAGATCGTTAGATCTTGATGTTACTGATTTTATGACGTCACTATCCTCTTTGTCTAGTTGCAATTCAAACACTTGCATATTATCGGATTTGTGTTCTGCAATACCTAATCTCGCTCCAATTATTACACCTGCTACTGTAGGTTTGTCCAAGATGTATCTTGTAGCAACATTTGCAATGCTGACATGATATTTCTTTGATATACCGTCTAGTACAACAAGTAGCTCTTGAAACAGATTCCAGCCACCCCAGGCATCAATCATATTTTTGTATTTTTGCAAACTTGGTGTATCAAGTTGGGATCTGCTCGGTTCTGGTTTACCTAGGTATTTTTCAGACAAAAATCCACCAAGTAGAGTTCCATATGCCAACAACTTGATTCCATGTTTTTGGCAAAAGGGAGTCATTTTAACTTCAGGTCTCTGATCTATTACAGAATATTGTACTTGATTTGACACTAGTTTGAATCCATTTTCTACCATAATATCAATTCTTTCCGTATCAAAGTTTGTCAATGCAAGATATCTTATTTTTTCCTCATCACAAAGCTTTGAAAGATGATGTAATGCGTCAAGGTATCTTGTATCGTTATAGTCCCACCAATGAAATTGTACTACATCGATTGTCTTTACATTCATTCTACGAATTGACTTGTCTATGTAGTGTTCCACTATGGTTCTAGTCATTGGTCCTAGATTTGGAACAAATTTTGTTAATGCTTGCATGCTATCAAGTTCTGCCTCTCCTTTATTTTTTGCAAGTCTTTTTCTAAATTCACCAATGTATTCTTCTGCAGGACCATAAATGTCTGCCATGTCCCAGGTTGTAAAACCAGAATTATGATACAAGAACATATCAGAGATGGCAGATTCTGGATTGACTTGACCATGGCTTCCTGATACTTGCCACATACCGTTTAGAATACGGCAAATTTGCAAGTCTGATGTTAGCTGAAATGTTTTTTGATGCGGTGACATGCTAAACAGTAATCAAACTCTCTTAATATTACATCACATTTCAGATTCCTGACAGGATACAAACAAAATTTAATCAAAATAAAAAAATTCACAGATACCTTTTTCAGACTGCCTGCAAAGTAACAATACATCATTTTGTCGTGATTTGATTTATGATATTTTCATTATGCCATTTGACACAAGATACTGGATTCCTTTGACAAAGTCTCCATCAGATATCTGGCCATTTGCCCACCAACCGGCATTTGTTTTTACCCAAGCTGGAATCTGTTGGGATGAAGAATTTGATGTTGATGTGGATAATGGTATTTTCATTATTCCCTGTTGAACTAAATACTGTATCCCTGAGACAAAATCAGAATCACCTAGCTGGCCTGTTGCCCAGTAACCGGCATTCTTCTTCACCCATGACGGAATTACAATGCTTTGAGATGGAGTTACGGTATTCTGAGATGTATTTGCAATCTGTAGTGTCCCAAGCATGGTATCAAAGGTTGTAACTTGAGAATCAAAACCAGATGCCGGGCTCGCCCTTAATCCAAATGTAAGATAGACAGAGTTTGTCTGGGTCATCTCATATTGGGATTTCATATCCACAGTTCCGGTACATTCTACAATTACTTCATTAAAGTTGAAGCTGTTGAAAGTCGTGGTAGACGTAGAATTGGTACATGTCTCCCCATCTTGCATATTTCTTGGCATAAAGTGTGGAGTATACGGTGTGGATCCTTTTGGAATCATAGATATGGAGATGGTAACTGGTGGACGCTGTCCTCCTTGCATTGATTGAAATCCTCCCGGTGCTAAAGTTACAGATGTGGATCCCGTAGTTCGCTTTACCTCAGAGCCACTCCAGCCATCTGGAATTGCAACTTGGACCCCATAGTTGGTGTTGGCATATATTGTTCCATTTACAGGAGTACGTGTTCCTTGGAATTGATGTTGTCCGGACTGTGATTGATACTGCTGCGCACTGGCTTGAGTTGCAAACAGCGCACCCGCAAAAAAGAGTATTGCCACAAACCCTAAAAATAAAATGACTTTCATTTATGTAAACTTGGTTTTAATGTATTTATGCATTGGTAAACATTGTTCATGATGAAGTTGTATTCTGTTAGTGATTTGACAATCAAAACTCAGTCCTCATAATGTTTGTGCGTAAGACCTTACGTCATGTGTGATTATTGAAAAGTGCGTGGTTTTCATTTCTTTACACAACATCTGGTGTAACATATTATTTGAGATATAATTTCAGGTACATAATGTCTGATTCTCTCTGACTGCTGATTTTCCGGGTCCCTTTTTTGTTCCAATAATGTCCGATTTGCACAAGTGTCTTGGTCTTTTCGTCGCCACTTTGTTCCAATAATGTCCGATTGCTACACAATAATTATATTCTCAACTTATACCACTCGTTTTGGTAGCCCGATAGTCTAGTGGTCAAACAATTTTTGGGCTAGGGATTCCAGGCTCTGGATCTTACGAGAGGACACCTGGGGACGGCAGTTCGAATCTGCCTCGGGCTATCTTATTTTTTAAAACTTCTCTATCTGGAGGCCATTGCAATTCTTTCTAGCTCGTTCTTCTTTTTAATAGAAGGTGCGTTCATGTCATTTGCAGCAGCAAGTATCAAGTGATCTGCAAGGTTTTCCTCTATTGCCTTGGGATTTGAAAATGTTGCATCCCTTACTCCTTCGGCTATGAATCTAAGAGCAAGATCAACTCTTCTAAGAGGAGCAACATCTACTGAAACATGGTATACGGTTCCACCATAAACTATTCTTGTAGTATCCTCGTTGGGAGCTGAGTGTTCTACTGCCCTTATCAAGACTTCAACAGGGTTCTTTCCTGTTTTAAGATGCATGATTTCAAATGCTGTTTTAACTGTATTTATAGCGTGAATCTTTTTTCCACCCATTCTGCCAGTGTTCTTTGCATATTTTTTTCCAAAATGAGATAGCTTGTTTACAAGTCTCTCCGTTATGTTAACTTCGGCTTTGTTAAATCGTTTCAGTGCAGAACGGCCAAAGGATATTGGAATTATCTCCTTTTTTAGCGAGATGACATTTTTCAGACCTGGATCTTTAATCTCAATTTTGGAGGTATCCCAC
>JBARDK010000004.1:0-6662 GCA_049795075.1 Nitrosotalea sp.
GGAGTTGTAGTTGAATTTAGGGAAAAGCCAACGATAAAACTCGAGATGGCCGAATGCCTTGGTATCTATATCCTAAATTCAAAAATTCTGAAGATCATCAAATCAAAAAAAGCTAAAAGAAAAGAGATGAACCTCTCATATGATATTCTCCAACCGCTATCAAAAGAAGGAAATATTAGTGCCTATGACATAGGAAAGAGCCCATGGATTGATGTCGACTCCCCAGGTCGTGTCGAAAGAGAAAAAGAACTAGTAAATACAATAATTAAGAAATTCTAAAACTAGAGTTTCTTTGAGCAGTTTCATACTTTGAGATCTCATTGTTATGTTGTAGTGTCACTGCAATATCATCAAGACCTTCAAGAAGAATTTTTTTCCAATGAGGTTCAATATCAAAAGATATAGCTATATCATCATTGGTTATGGTTTGTTTTTCCAGATCTATTTCAATCTCAGATCTGCTTTCAAATAATTTCTGCAATACTTGTTCACCTACCTTTATTGGCAGTATTCCATTTTTGAAGCAGTTGTTGTAAAAAATATCAGCAAATGAGGTAGACAATACTGCGCTGAATCCAAAATCTAGAAGCGCCCAAGCAGCATGTTCTCTGCTTGATCCACATCCAAAATTGTTTCTTGCCAATAATATCTTTGAATCTCGATACCTTGGTTCATTTAAAACAAAGTCTTTTTTTGTAGTTCCATCTTTTTCATACCTCCAGTCATAAAACAAATACTGACCAAATCCGGTTTTTTGAACTAGTTTTAAGAATTGTTTTGGAATTATCTGATCAGTATCAACGTTGACTTTGTCAAGCGGAGTCGCAATGCTTTTGATTTTTATGAAAGGTTCCATCTTAGTTCAAATCCAACTCACGCACATCAACAAAATGGCCCTGAATTGCGGCAGCAGCAGCCATTACCGGACTAACAAGGTGTGTCCTACCACCAGAACCTTGTCTGCCTTCAAAGTTTCTATTAGAAGTACTGGCGCATCTCTCACCAGCTGATAGAATATCTGGATTCATTCCAAGACACATACTGCATCCTGATTCTCGCCACTCAAAACCTGCATCTTTGAATATCCTGTCAAGACCTATCTCTTCTGCTTGTTTCTTCACATGCTGTGATCCCGGTACAATCATCGCTCTTACTTTTGATGAGACTTTGTTTCCTTTTACTATTTTTGCAGCCTCGGTCAAGTCTTCCAATCTAGAATTTGTACAAGAACCAATGAAAACTCTGTCTAGATCAATGTTGGTAATCAAAGTTCCTGATTTGAGTCCCATGTATTGTAGGGCTTTGGTTGCGGCTTTTTCTTCCTCAAGGTTTCCTTTTGCATATTCTTCAGGAAATGGAACCTTGTCTGTAACATCGACAGTCATTGCAGGATTTGTTCCCCAGCTTACCTGAGGTGCAATGGTATCTGCATGTAGCGTAAAACTTTTGTCAAATCTTGCGTTACTATCAGTCTTCAAGTTTTCTCTCCAGTACTCTACCAATTTATCGTAATTTTTGGGGACGTATCTTCTTCCTTTCAAATAATCAAATGTCTTTTCGTCTGGAGCTACAAGGCCCGCCCTTGCACCTCCCTCAATTGACATATTGCATATGGTCATCCTTTGTTCCATACTAAGTTCCGAGATTGCTTCCCCCCTATACTCAAATGTCGTGCCTGTACCGCCAGCAGTACCAATCTGTCGTATTATTGAAAGTATAATGTCCTTTGCAGTTATTGCATGAGGATTCTTTCGTTTTCCTTCCACCCTAATTTCAAATGTCTTTGGCTTTTCCATCCATATGCATTGAGTCGCCAGTACATGTTCTACATCGCTTGTGCCAATTCCAAAGGCAAGTGCACCAAAAGCTCCATGAGTCGAGGTGTGACTATCACCACAGACTATTGTTGTTCCAGGCAAGGTGATTCCAAGTTCAGGACCTATGACATGGACTATCCCCTGATTTGGACTGTTAATGTCAAAAAGCTCAATTCCAAACTCTTTGCAATTTCTTTCAAGTGTCTTTATCTGGGTTGCAGAGGTTTGGTCTAATATGGGCAATGACCTATTGCTTGTTGGCACATTATGATCCATCGTTGCAAAAGTAAGATCTGTTCTTCGTACCTTTCTCTTGTTCATACGTAACCCATCGAAAGCCTGTGGTGATGTAACCTCATGCACTAGGTGCCTGTCAACGTACAATAGAGAACGACCGTTTCCCTCTTCTACTACATGCGAGTCCCAGATCTTTTCAAATAAGGTCTTTGTCATCTAAATCATTCACATTCAAATCGGAGATATAATGGTATAACGAACAATTTGTTACAGAGTAGATATCCACTATGGTTTGTAGTTGAACAGCCCACCCGCTGCAATTATTTTTCCTATCAATTCTGGAAACGGCTTTATTTTGTAGGTCGTATTTTTGGTCATATTCCTTATTTCATTTTTAGATGTTTCAATCTCGAGTTGATCTCCTTCAGATATGTCCTTGTAGGTACTTTCTTCTATCTCAATAGGTAGCAAGAATGCCCCATCTACTGCATTTCTATAGAATATTCTCGCAAAGGACAATGCCAGAACTGCTTTGACTCCAGAGTATGAGAGAGCTATTGGCGCATGCTCCCTTGAGGAGCCACAACCAAAGTTTTTACCTGCAACTATGAAATCACCCGGTTTTACTTTTTTGTGAAAATCTTTGTCAATTCCCTCCATGGCATGCTTTGCAAGCTCATCGTAATCATGGATTTTGAGGTATGGTCCTGGCAAGATTACATCGGTATCAATGTTGTCTCTTTCGTATTTTATTACTGAGCCTTTCATTTAATGTCCCTTGGGTCTGTGATTTTCCCTGTGATTGCCGATGCAGCTGTAACAAGTGGCGAAGCAAGATATGTCTTTGATTCAATATGACCCATCCTACCTGGGAAATTTCTATTTGTGGTACTGATGCATACCTCATCTTTTGCCAAGACTCCCATATGCGCACCACAGCAGGCACCACATGTTGGTGGACCCACCATCGCTCCTGCATCCATGAAAATCTTTACAAGTCCTTCATCCATTGCTTTTCTGAAGATAGATATAGCTGCAGGAAGTACTTCGGTTCTAATCTTTACTGTTCTTCCTTTGAGGATTTTTGCAGCAGCTCTCAAGTCCTCAAGTTTTGCTCCAGTACATGAGCCAATGTATGCCTTGTCAAGTGATACAGATGATAATTCTCGTGCAACTGTAATATTTTCTGGAGAGAATGGTTTAGCTACGATTGGATCAAGTTCAGATGCCTCATACTCGTAGATTTTTTCATATTGAGCGTCAGGATCTCCGTGAACTTCACTGTAATTTGTAGCTCCCCGCTGTGCAAGATAGTCTCGTAGTTTTTGATCTGGTTCAATTATTCCGCTTTTTGCTCCAGCTTCTGTAGTCATGTTAGTCAGGGTCAACCTTTCCTCAACAGACATTTCAGATACCCCAGATCCTCCAAATTGCATTGTCTTGTATGCGCCGCCATCGGTACCAATGTCCCCAATTATTTTCAATATCAAGTCCTTTGCCATTACATAGTCAGGCAATTTTCCATTTATCTTAAAGTATATTGTCTCGGGAACCTTAAACCAGATCTTTCCATTTAATAGAACATATGCCACATCAGTATGTCCAAGTCCTGCTGCAAATGCACCTAGTGCCCCAGTAGTGTTTGTATGTGAATCACCTCCAACATAGACTTCGCCTGGTAAAACCATCGCCTCTTCATGAGAAAGCGTATGACAGATCCCATACTGACCCATACCATATTTGAAATGCTTTTCTATACCATACTCTTTTGTGAATTGCGTCAGTAATACCACGTTTTGAGCAGATATTTTGTCAGCTGCAGGTACAAAATGATCCTCGGCAACCCACACTTTTTCTGGGGCCCATAATTTTTCAATCTTCATTCCAGTCTTCTTTAATTTTTCAAATACAGCTATTACTCCTGGTCCAGATACATCATGCATCATTACTTTATCTACATTAGCAAATATAACGTCATCAGGAGAGACTTTGGTTTTTCCTGATGCTCTAGCCAGAATTTTTTCAGTGATATTCAACAAAAGAAACATCCTTTTTAGAAATTAAAACGTTTGCAGAAAGAGTCGTCTCCAAAGCTTTACATCACTTGAAAATCATCTAAAAAAGATTGGTTTCTAGACTTTTGAAATTATCGGCTTTTGTTATACTTGTGTCATTATTCCAGCATGCGGTTTATGCACAGGAAGAATCTGCACCACAGACTAGATTATCAAGTAAGGGACTGGCATTCGTTAATCTCTCAACCTCTCCGGCAAATCCTGTTACAGGTCAACTCACCGTTATTCTCATTCAGTTCATAGACCCGCAGAGTAAGGTTCTACGTGGAGATATTTACTACAAGTTTATCATAAAAAATGACACAAGACAATTTCTCACATTGCCAGGAGGGTCAACAATTACAGGAAAGGTAGGAATACCATACCAGTTTGAGGAACCAGGAACTTATCAGGTAGAGATTGATCTAAATGATACTGCTTTCTCAAAAGACAACTCAGCATCACTTGATGAAGTTACCTTCCCAATTTATGTATACCAAGGAGAACTGCAAACATCAAACCAAACGGTTTTCAACACAATGTCGGAGGGCAGTCCTAAGACCAATACTGATACTACCAACAATGACAATAATCAGCTTTTGGTCGATGGTGCGCTTGCCGCTATTGCCATAGGTCTAGCCGTGTTCATATTCAGAAGAAAGGTCGTCTCAAAGCGCAAAAAATCAAGCATGTCTGAATAGTAATCTCACATATGCAGAACGCTAAATAGTAAATTCAGTTATGAAATATTCATGTCGCTTTCAGTATTTTCAATAAAGTCCTTGCCAAAAACTGAGAGATTTGATCTGTTCGAGAGTTTAAAATCAGATCTTGAAATCGAGGGATTAAAACCTCAAAACGGAGATGTTGTTGTAATATCAAGCAAGTATGTTGCAAATTCCCAAGGAAGAATAGTAGAGTATGATAAAGTGTCTCCGTCTTTGGAGGCTGGAACTATTGCATCAAAGTTTCACATTAAACCGAAAATAGCCGAGATCATTCTAAGAGAATCAGATGTGATTTTTGGCGGCATTCCGGGATTTGTCATAACATCGTCAGATTACATCATGGCACCAAATGCAGGCATAGACAAATCCAATGCAAAAAAAGGAGACGTGGTTTTATACCCAATTGATCCTTATGCCGTATCAGAACAACTGAGGCGCAAATTTCTACTAACATATCACGTTCATGTAGGAATCATCATAATAGACAGCAGGTTGATGCCTGCCAGGGTGGGAACTGTAGGTGTTGCAATTGCGTGCGCCGGAATAGAACCATTATCAGATCTTAGAGGTCAAAAAGACTTGTACGGAAATCCACTCAAAGTTACATTTCAAGCTGTCGCCGATGATCTAGCATCTATTGCAAACCTCAAGATGGGAGAAGGGGCAGAAGCTATTCCTGCTGCACTCATTAGAGACTCTGGCGCCAGACTCACAGATAGAAAAATCCAGGAGAACGAAATGGCTGTCTCATATGATCAGTGTGTGTACGTTCGTGGACTAGGAACAAGAATCTGATACAACCATAGTTTTAATAGAAGCTGAATTTGACGGCAGCATATGGTGGAATTCTTCACTCGATATCCAAAGACAGTATCACTCCTAAATGGAATGAGTGAGATGGTAAAAGTGGATAAAAACGGAGTAGAGCAACTCACTATTGTTGTAAGGAAAAGCGTTGACGATCTGCTAAAGATCTTTGCTCACGAGGGTTTCACTCATGTCAAGTTTGAGCACAAGCAGACATTGCAAATAGGCAATGGCCTTTCATTGAAACTGAAAAAACCATGGGAGATGCATGTCAGATTACTAGAAATGAAAAAAGGTTTGGTAGCAATACAGGCCGAAGTCGAGGTTTCGCGGGACTATTTGCAGCACCTCTTTTGCCAGCGAACGCCTGTTTTATACGAAATTGAGTCGCTTCTCAAGAAGCATCAAATTGAATACAAAATATGGAATGAAAGAATAAGAAAGTATGTCAAGGCAATTGTTGACAATTACAAGGTTCAGCTTAAAACCCCGAGCTTTCCAGTTTTGGCTTGGAAGCCAATGGTATTTTTCATAGGAGCGACAGGTATCCTATACCTCTTCAAATACATCTTGACAATTTAGTCCCCTACAAAATAGGATAATTATCTTATAAGTTCAAATCTTAAATCAATCCTCTACCTAGATAATACATGGCAATGTCATGGTATGACAACAGCCATCGACTAAATACACACGAGTTAGAATACCTGAAAAAAGTCGAGTATCTATGGAATCATCTTTCCCAGCCACAAAGACTTGTGATATCATCATCTGTAACCAGCGATACACTAAGACAGGAAAACAGTAAACATTGCTTTATTGGAGAAGCGATTGATGTAAAGAAGAGAAATGCTGCGCCGCATAACAATTCATTCGCATGTAAGGTTCTAGAAATTACTAGGATAATATTTTACGATGGTCCCAGTTATGACAGTCTACTTGACAGAAGGGTAACAAGGGAAGAAAAGAAGATTCTAAACGACATCTATTATGCGAAAATAGGAGACATGGAACATCAA
>JBARDK010000005.1:0-4188 GCA_049795075.1 Nitrosotalea sp.
CAAAATAGTAGATACGTTCACAAAACAAAGCGAGATTCCAAAATACTCGAGAATGGTTCCCTTATCGGAAATAAAAGGTGAGAAAAACAATTACAATCTCAACATCACTAGATACATCGATAGTCAAGAAGAGGAAGATTTGCAAGACATTGAAGCTCATCTCAAGGGTGGCATTCCAGACAAAGATATCAAAAATTTTTCCCCCTTCTGCCCCAGAAATCACGCCACAATGTATAACTTGATTTTGCCCAAGATTTGGCATGTCATATAACACAAATTGCAAAATTTTGTCTTTGAGATATGGAAACGCTTGATTATCTACCTGTACGTCTATGATTTTAACAGGAATGGGAAGTTTGTTTATTCCAATAACTAATGCCCTTTCTTCAGGTGTCATTTCATCAACATCTTGACGGGTATGATATTGTGAAATCTCTTTTTTTACAAAATCAAATCCTTTTGAAAATATGGAATCCCACTCAGACATATCATGAATTGTCTACAAGAATTTGCAAAGTAAGAGACGCGTCTAACTCCTTAAACCAATAAATCGACATATCGTCCTTGAGTTTTGGTTTTGTCTGAGGATATTTTTTAATTGTTAAACAGAACACTACATCCATGACTCTATTTGTCAGTTCTTTACACTTATCAAACAATTCTTTATCAAAATCTCCAAGTACCATTTCAACGATATTTCCGTCTATGATTGCCGTTTTCAATTCTTCATAACTACTATGTTGATATTTAGACAGATATTGATATAATTCTCGTATTTTTTCTTTAAAGTTGACATCAATTACTTATTTTACTGCCTGAAGTTATAAGAACACTGCTTTCGGTAGCATTTGTTGATACATTACTTGCAATCTCTCTGCCGTCTTTTCCAAATTACGATGAATGCAGTTAAGGCTGATATTGCTAAAATTACCAAAATTGTTTGAAATGTATAGCTATGTGACAACCAATCGCATGGTTGACCACCACATGGGCCTCCCATCTTCGTAGTATTTTGCGGAATTTCATTATATGTAGATATTATTGAGATGAATAGATAAAACAGAAATTTGGTTAGTATCATAAAATTCATATCATATTACAGCATCCCGATATTTACAAACATTATGTTTAATTTATTATAAATAATTTGATACATTCTAACCCGTTTTGACATTTCCTCCTTGCTGAATGAGAACTCCACTGCCATAATTTATTACCATTTTATTTGAATTGAAATGAACAATCAACGTTACACCGTTTGGAATTGCAAGTACTGAATCCTGTGTAACCACGATATTTTGCGGAGACGTTGAACTATTTCTTAGAGTGCAACTATTCGTAACAATCCAGTCTCCTGAGGCTGGCGGTAGACAACCATGAATCAGTGTAGTCGAAAATGTAGGATTGCTTCCGCCTGAATTTGTTATTGAATCCCACCACAAGATATTGTTGTTGGTCTCACCCGTATCAAGATTATTTGTTCCATATGCGGGAGACCCACTACTATTAATCACATATGATAATTGTCCATACATTCCCTCATAAAACGTTACCATGCCAGAACCAAAATCGCAAGCTCCGCATTCTCCTACCACATCCCCAGCACTATACTGTGTCGACTGAAACAGCGGAGTATATGAGGTATAGTATGAATTTGGCGGAGATTGAGCATATGCTGTGTTAGTGGTATTGGAGTAAATCATTGAATAGCCAGTACATGAAAAACTCCCTGTACAGGTTCTGTATTTTGCATCAAGATAGATCTTACCTGTTGATTGTATCTCTTGATACGCATTAAAATCAATTCTAGTGTTGGATGAGGTAAGAGAGACCAATGTAAAGTTACTAGATGTCGGTGCCACGTAGCATGCACCAGTTGTCATATCTAACGTCCAACCAGCATTTGGGCATTGTCCAAAAAAGTCTGGATCTGTCCAGTAGTTGTAAACTGCACCTACATAAGCTCCTGAAGGAAGTAAACATGTGTATGTTCCGATTTGTGTGGTGCATGAATGGGAATTAAAGCTGATACCTTGTGGAAGTTCGACCTGTACAAGAGATTGCATCCATAGGAAATCATTACCAATAACAAAATTGCTAACAAAATGATTATTTTGTACAGAAAATCCATTTGAATAAGAAGAGGTATCCAAATCAGTTTTGAAACCTTGGAAATCTCCTTCTACCGTGGCTTGATTAAAACTACTAGTTGTACTCTGAGATTCTATTCCTTGTGTACTTACGTCGTACGTGGCAAGCGCTTGCATCGGTGAAATACATTGACTCATCATTACAATAACAAGAACTAAAGCCGTTATGCTTGTCTTTTTATTTGATTTTTTATAATAAAATGGTGTTATGATAATAAGTAATAATGTGGTAAGTAATGTTGCAGGAAGTATTGATACTATGTTAGTACCGTCCTTATCTAGAAAAAATGAAGAAGTTACAGTATTGTTAGCAACTTGATCCAAAGAGGTGTTTTCTATTTGAATGACAAGCGGTTTTGTTATTTGTCCTGAAAGATCAAATCCCACTATCGTATAATTTCCTACTGATAAAACCGTTCCATTTCGATAAATTTGAGTTACATTGGAGAAGACATGTTTAGAAAGATCTTCTTTCTCGTATTGGCTATTTATTTCATATACTCCTATTAGCCGTGTTTTCAATTTCACTGTCTGATTGGAATCAGTTAATGCGTCAATGGTGGCGTTGATATCATTATTGCCCATATGCACATGATTAATTTGTTTGACATAACCCATAGGGCATGTGACGAATTTGTAAGGAGAGGAAAACACTACATTCAATTCATTTCTTTGTAAATTAACCAGATCATCATAGCTTCTTATGTTATTATAAATTCCAGGAAAAAAAACAAAATTTGCATATTCAATACCGCAAGGAGTTACTATGCCCGCATATTTATTTTTAAAAACAGATATATCACTAACTTGTCCCATGTTAATATCTTTAACTGTTAAAGTAATTGTATCGCCATGATGGTACACCAATTTGTCTGTTTTAATTGTTAGTTGTGTTTGACTGGTTGGTATTTGTGTTGAATTACTAAAACCGCCAAATGATATTGTTGAATTTGGTTGAACTACCGTACTAGAATTTTCGCTAAAACTCAAAGTTTGGGCATGTGCGTTATACAATACGAACACAGACGCTAACAATATTGCAGCAAATATCATCGTCATTTTTGAGAAGCTCATAACATTGCTCTTTTTCATGTTAGCATCCAGTGCCAATACAGATGGCACCATTTGTTGCTGGAATTATGTTTAACGTAGAACCAGATGTTGCGTTGCTTATCAGGTTTCCCGTAAGCTGTACGTTCCCAACAACATCAAGTGCCTGCTGTGGATTGACTTTGTTTATTCCAACCCTGTTGTTGATATTATCCAGCGTAAATGGCCCCTGCGATATACTGCCCAGGCCAAAGGTGATACTTGTCGGCCCGTCAATTGCAGCCCCAGATGTATCATTTGTGGTTACTGAAAGACTGGTGGAACCCGGTGTTGGAGCATTTGATACCTTGATGATTAACAGAGAGATTACAGTCCCAGATGGAACAGTTACTGGACTGGTTACCGTATATGTGACCTTTGGTGTTGAACCGCCGCTGCCACTGATACCTGTCGTTCCACCTCCGATACCGTTGATATTTATCACGTTTGCCTGTGGTATGAGTGTGCCTGACGGGAACTGTACAGTTATGTATCCTATTGTTCCTGGTGTGGCCGTGGTAAACTTGACTCCATACTGTCCTGCCTTGCCGTACAAATTGTTGGATGCGTTTGTAGCTCCACCAGTTAGTGAAGCTGCCATGGCAACATTGACCGATATGGTTATAGTTACAATTCCTATTGCCGCAATCAAAATAAGACGCAATAACTTGGTTCTCATCTAGCATCCAGTCCCAATGCAGATGGCATGATTATTCTGGGTAGTTATTTTCAGATCCGCATTAGGTGAAACAATCTGGCTTGTGGCGGTTCCGGACAGAGTCATGGTGCCATTAACATCAAGTGTGGTAGATGGCGTGGCAGTATTGATTCCAACCCGGCCGTTTGTACCATCAAATGTGAGCAGGCTTGATAGGCCAAAGTTGATGGTTGTCGGTCCGTCAATGGTTGTGCCGCCTAAAGTCTTTGTTGTTACTGAAAGACTGGTTGA
>JBARDK010000006.1:0-9633 GCA_049795075.1 Nitrosotalea sp.
CTCAAGTTCTGGCCTGTCAGCAACATTCTCTTTTCCCACAGTCTTATACGGGATTCTAGTGGAACAGATATGAGAGACTATTACAAGAGGTGGATCTCCTTTTACTTTGTACCTACTCCAATCCATCTCGTTGACAATCTTTAGTACAACATCGCTTCCTTCATCGTAGAGCAAAGGAATCCTGTTAGCAAACCTGTATACCTTAAGGCCAGCTGCTGGAATATCCCCACCGTATGCAACACCCATCTCCACGACAAATGGAAATCCAGAATATGCAGATGCACTGCGCTGTATCACAGAAGCAAATTCAGGGTTGAAGAACTTCATAATTCCTTTAGAAAGAGGCTCTTCTCCCAAGGGTGCCAGACAGCTTGGATCAGGGGCCAGAAAATCATCAAACTTTTGTAGTGCGTCAGCTAATCTGACTAATTCCTCATTTGTCATACTGCCTATCCTTCTTTCGGGTTTTAATTTTGCAAATTCACAGAACTTTTCAGCAGTAGTTGGACCCACTCTTTGAAATCTTTTAGTTAAGAAGGTAAGCAAAGTGTCGCCCTGAATTGTATTTGCAAGTTGTTTGTAGTATGAGCTTTCCGGATCAAGTTCTATTGCATGAGATTGCGACTCGCCAAAGTCCCAGTAAGTAATTTTTTTGTTAGCAACATCAATGTCATCAATTCTTATTTTTTGTAACCCATCAAAATCTACGTTTAGAAATGACATGACAGCGATTATTGTTCTTACGGGTCTTGATAGATCTGTCCAACGCTTCTGAGCTCTTTCAAGCATGTCTTTAGTTGTAAGACTCTTCTTTTGTAGACCCAACTCCTTCTTTACTTTCTCTATCATTTTATTGTCAACTGCTGGAATCTGATAATGAGTATCTACTATCATCCTCCTTATGGTTTCAACATCTACACCATGTGGGTGTGATTTTATTATTGTGGGTGGAGGCGGCATTTCCTTTACAATTCGTGGATAATGGAATTTTTCACCAGATGGGTCTTCAAATGTTATGGAAGCATAAGGCGTGATGAGCGATGTTTGAGAAACATAATCACGTATTTTGGATCCTGCTTTTGAATAGTCTCCTTCAAGCACTATACTGACAGAGAGTCCTGTCTTTGACGCATCCTTTGTGTTATGTTTTAAAATTACAGGCTTGTTTTTCTGGATATCAAGCAACATCGTAAATTCGTCAATCGTTTTTTCATCAGCACAGCTTTTCACAGTAACTGGTTTGTTCGTAGTTATTTGACCATACAATATGGCCATAGTAGCACCAAGTCCAAACATTCCCCTTGCCTGCTTGAGTCCAAATTTTGAGCCATAAAGAACAGTACCAAATGCATGCGGCACATGTTTTGGTTCGATACCAGGACCATTGTCTTTGACTGTTAAGACATAGTGTTTTGGATCGGATTGTTCAGAATCTACTGCTTTTATTGACATATGAATATCAGGTAGGATCTTCTTTTGATCACATGCATCAAGTGCGTTCTCTACAAATTCCCTTACTGATGTGTACAATGATCTGGTAGGATTACTAAAACCTGCAAGATCCCTATTTCTGTAGAAAAATTCACTAGGAGATATTTGGCTGAAGGTTTCCTTACTCAAAGATATTTTCACCCTCCCAGAGTTGTAATTTTTCCATCTTTTGTCTTCTCCTTGAATCTTGAAGATCGTTGTAAACCTTCCCATGAGTGCTACCATTTGAAAGAGCGATGATAGCTTGGACTGCAGACTTTAACTGGTTGCCCTCTCCTATTATCGCAACCGTGCGGCCATAGACTGAGATGGTGGCGCCGCTCAGCTCTTCAACATTTCTTCTAACTCTTCCGCCCTCACCTATTATTCTGCCCTTTACTCGTTCGATCTGTGCTGTTGATTTACCCACAAATTCTCGTAAATCAAGTATATGTAATGAATTTTCGCCTTCAAGAAGTCTCATAGCTTTGTCAGGAGAAAATCCCCGACCTATTGCCAATACAACCTCTTCTGCTTTAAAGGGCATTACATTTTCGACATCACCAGATCCTCTAATAATTATCTCTCCTGTTTGACCGTCAATGGATAAAGAAACAGAACATATTTTTTCTATCTTGGCCTTTACTCTTCCAGATTTACCTATTAAAGCGCCCACCCTTTCAAGAGGGACCAGAATGGTTTTTTCAAAGATCATCGGTCAACATTTTGAATTAAACAGACTTGGTAAAATTGATTTCGCTATCAGAAATCTTTTGCCAAGTGGCCGTGTTCCTTTAACCAATCTACCTGTGATAATGTGTATCTCCATGTGATGTCTCCCCTATCATCTGCCCTGAAATCCCAAGGTGCTATAACAACAATATCATTATCACGAATCCATATTTTTCGTTTCAATTTGCCACGAATTCTTCCCATTCTTGTTTTATCATCAATACATCTTACCAACACATGATCACTGCCTAATAGTTTGATAACTTTACCAAGCATTTCTCCCTCTTCAGGTATTTTCATTTCCTTCAGTTCGCTTTCGTTTAGCACCTTGCGTTTTCCCAAAATTCTCAGTCTTCGATCTGCTCAGTGCGTATATAACTGTTGTATTTTCAAAATTTAAAAATTAGAAGTAATGGTACACCATCAATCTTTTTGATTCCTTTTGGTGATCCTACTCCAATTTTTACAGATAGTGCAATTGTTTTTTCTCCAGCCATGTTAATGATAGAAGAATTTCTCAACAGTTGTTCTGCTTCTTTTTCCTCCACAATTCTTTCAGCAAAATATCTTTGACTTAGGTTCATTGTAAGATCTGATTCAACGAGTATCCTTCCAACTAAATCAACGTCGCATATGTTTAACATTCTGTTACGTTGGTAATTGACGACTTTTACCGCAAATGCCATTATGCGTATTGGCCCTTTAGAGATGACTTAGCACCACAGGCCTCACATACAAGAAAATGTACTCTGTTAGATTTTTCTACTCTGGTATCAGGGCTCTTACATGTTGGGCACTCCACATATTCCTTGACGTATATGGTCAGAAGGGACGTAAATTCCTGGGGTTCCTTTTTACCTACAAATACAGCTTTATCTCCTGCAAATTGAGCTGGAGTAGCAAATTCTTTAGACAGATACTGGAGTATTTTTTCAGGCTCCCTACGCAATACCTTTGGAAATTCTGAAAAGTTACGAAAGAATGTCCTATTTCCTTGCCACATGATATCTACTTTTGGAAGTTCGAATCTAGATGTAGAATCCTTTCTACTCTCAGATACCTTATCCTGGACTTTCTTGAGCAGTTTTTCATACTCGCTTTTTGTCAACTGCATTGTTCAAGATGGTGCCACCTATATTGATTTACTTCAAAAAAGAAAAAAGTGGTCCCCTAAGGCTTTCCTATTCGAAAGACGTTAGTGCCACATTTTGGGCATGTTCCCTTTACCGCAGGTCGTCCATTCTTTAGCTTAACTTCTTTTGGATTTGAGATCTCGACTTTCTTCCTGCATTTTACACAGTATGCTTGAGTCATTTCATGTTCTTACGAAAGAAGTTGTATATAGCAAGGCGCTGTGAAAATTATTTCACTATATGCTAGAGGCTGTTAAATTTTTACAATGTCTTTCTCAGGCCATACATAAAGAATTTATACAAATAATTGCGTTTTTTTGATATTTCTTAGATTGAAATGATCCAACTTGAAGAAATTAACAGATTGACTAATTGAATCATCAAATTGTTTACCCGAGTTATACTTTTAAACGCCATAAAGTGAGTCAACTGAATGGCAACCAAAAAAGGCATTGTCATTACGATCATAGTATTTGGTGCCATAACAGCTGCAAGTTCTGTAATATGGATATTGCCACAAAATAGAGGGCCGACTTTTGTTGTATCAGATTATGGAAATGAGATTGAAAGTGTAAAAGAGCGACACTTGTTGATAATGACTGAAATGGATTCGGACCTAACTGGCTTGTTAAACAATACTATTGCGCCAGACGACTTTATAGCCAGAGCACAGACATCGTCGTCTCAAACTACTTCTCTTATAACCGAGCTTATAGAAAGTAACCCTCCTCCAGAGTGGGGAGAGAGTTATCTCAACTATGATGAGGCATTAAAAAAGTACAATGACTACCTTACAGAAACCATTGCTCTAGCCAATAAGGTAAAGGACAACGCTTCCTCTAGCGACTTGTCCGATGAGATGTCAAAGATAGATTCATTGAGAAATGATACCAACTCATTTATTGCAAAGTCTAATGAGACAGGTCCCTGATATTATCAAAATCACCCCTTGAGAGGGTCAAAACTTTCTTCAATTTTTGTAATATTTGGTAGAAACTAGATTAATTAATAGGAAATACAATTTTTATCCTGTATATCATGTCAACTAAAGAGACCAATTTACGAAGAGGTAGTACCGAGACAAAAACTAGTAGATTATTGGTAATCTGTGTTGACCGAGATGATGACATAGGGAGTAAAGCAGGAGTCAATACTCCAATAGTAGGACGAAATGCTTGTCTTGAAGCAGCACAACGACTTGCGCTTGAAGATCCAGAAGATGCAGATTCTAATTCCATCTTTGCCGCTGTTAAAACTTTTGAAGATTTGGTAAGCAAAGGATACCAAGCTGAAGTAGCAATTGTTTCTGGAACGGAAAATAAAGGTGTGCAAGGTGACGAAAAAATTGTTTTGCAGGTAAGAAACATAGTAGAAGTATTTTCAGCTAATGGTGCAGTGATTGTATCAGATGGAGAAGACGATGAAAGCGTAATTCCAATAATTCAAAATGTTTTGCCTGTAGTATCAGTCAAACGAGTTATTATGAGAGCCAGTAGAAGTGTAGAGTATTCTTATGCAGTATTTGGAAGATATCTGAAAGCTATTGCTTTTGATTCAAAGTATTCAAAATTCTTTCTAGGAGTTCCTGGAATTCTATTAGTGATCGGTGGGATTGCAACAGTACTTGGACTTACAAAAGAAATTTTTGCAGTAATGGTAAGCATTCTTGGAGGAGCATTTCTTATCAGAGCATTTGATGTTGACAGGGCATGGTCACACTGGACAAAACCAACTCCTGCCGGATTCATAAGAGTATTCACACTTGTGGCTGGAATTCTTTTTGTTCTAGCATCCATAGCAGCTGGAGTCACTGCTATTAGCTCACAGATATCAACTGCAAAACCAGACGAGATACTCAAGATAGTAACGGACAAACAAACTATTGGCCTGTTTGTTTCAGGAATGTTGCCATTTCTCTGGATGGGAATTGGTTGTATACTAGGTGGATCGTTGCTTAGCAGTTGGTTTAGAGGAAGCATCAGATCAATTACAGACATACTGAGAATAATTGTACTTCTAACACTCTATCCAATAATTGCACAGTTCAATACAGTCATAACAAGAGATGAGAGCCCTTTCACATTGATTCCTCCATTGCTCCTAGGTTTGGCAGTAATACTGATATCAGCGTCACTGCTCTTCCACAAATATAGAAGGAAGAAAGGTGGCGAGGTGCTATCGGAATAAAAGACATTACTTTTCAATTAGGTGGGTTTTACACTCTTTACTCTAAAAAGCTTGAAAAGGAAATACGAACAGGAGAGATTCCAAAACACATAGCAATAATACTTGACGGCAATAGAAGATGGGCTAAAAGAAACCTAATCTTGAAGTCAGATGGCCATTTTAGAGGAGCAGATGCTGTTGAAAAACTGTTAGACTGGTGTGAGGAACTAAACATCAAGATAATTACCCTTTACGTCCTGTCGGCAGAAAATCTAACCCGAAATGATGAAGAATTAGATCATCTTTATGATTTGATTAACCAGAGGTTAGAGAAACTGTACAATGACCCACGAATTCATAAAAACCGCATGCGGGTAAAGGCAATTGGTCGTATTGAACTACTACCAGATTTTCTAAGAGAGATCCTAAACAAGCTTGAAACAGTGACAAAGGATTACGATAACCATTATCTCAATATAGCAGTGGCTTATGGAGGACAAAACGAAATGGTTGATGCCATAAAGAAGATTGCTACTAGGATCAAGGATGGTTCACTTGATGTAGACCAGATAGACAAGGATGTGATAGAATCGTGTCTTTACACATCACATCTGCCGCAATCATCTCCTGACATGATATTGAGGACCTCGGGGGAGAAACGACTAAGTGGATTTCTAATGTGGCAAAGCGCCTACAGCGAGCTTGTTTTTATGGATGTTTATTGGCCAGAATTTAGAAAAATTGATCTTATGCGAGCCATCAGAACATTCCAGAAGAGGGGTCGCAGACTTGGCAAATAGAAAAGAGAAATACTAGTTTTATAAAGTTACAACACATATGCTTGAGGAGAGATCAGCTGGGGCAATTTTATATCTCGAGTCACCTTCAGGTAAACTCTACTTGCTTTTGAATTACCCTTCCGGGCATTGGGATTTTGTCAAGGGAAATATTGAGAAAGGAGAGACCTTCAAACAGACAACCTTACGAGAGATTAAGGAGGAAACAGGTATAACAGACGTGAGTTTTGTAGAAGGTTTTGAGAACAAGGTGGAATATCATTATCAGCGTAATGGTGAACTTGTGCACAAGGAAGTTGTTTTCTTTTTAGCGAAGACAGCAACAGAACATGTAGAAATATCACATGAGCATCTTGGATTCAAATGGCTCAAATTCAATGACGCGTTGAAGAAATTAACATACAAAACAGCTCAGAGTATACTGAAAAAAGTAAATGAACTAGGGTTCGAGACTTAGTTGCTGAAGATTTTTTGCTTCTGAAATTTGGTTTTGAGAATTGAGAATTGTTCTTCCAACTATTAGGTAACTAGAGCCTGCTTGCAGAGTTTTTCTTGCATCTCCCCCTTGTGTTCCTACGCCTGGCGAGTAAATTTCGCAGCGACCTCTGACAGATTTAGCTGTGGAAGATATAATGTCAGGTACTGTAGCACCCACTACAATCCCATCAACATTTGAAGAATATGACCATTTCAAGAACAAGTCATGAAGTTTTTGCATTTTACCTGTTCTAGGATCCTTTACGCCAAGTCCATATCCTAACTTTGCTCCTGGGTGACTCATGTGTACAAGTGCTATTACTCCATGTCCATCACTGTGAGCTGTCTTGACTAGTTCTTTGAGATTTTCAAGTCCCATTATTGGATTTGCGATGACTGCATCAAACCCACATCTCCAAAGTCTCCGCATAGCAATCATGTTTGTATTTCCGATATCGTTTAGTTTGATATCAGCAATTGTTTGTAGTCCTTTGCTGTGAGCAAGTCGATTTATTTTTGTTAGACTTTTGTCACTTAAAGGCAGTATCACGTGAAAATTGAATTTGATTGCACAGAGATATTTGCTCAGTCTGTTTATGTTAGCAATCGTTTTTTTTTCTAATTTGTCAGCACTTGCATCATCTAGATCATTGGCAAGTATTATTCTGCTTTTTCCTGATGAGGCTTTTTCTATTCTTCTTCTAAAACCAATCATAGCTTGACTAGTGGATGTTTACCTTTTAGCTTTATTACTTTAAGGTATGAGTAGCCATGTTCGTTTAGACCGCTAACAAAGGATGGTTCAATGCCATCCTTGCTTGAATACTTTAGGAATGGTTTTGTGGGTTCATAGTCAATTTTGACATGGCAAAAATAGGACGCTTCGTCAGATTCGTTAAAGTTCATGAACACCCCTACAAGCCATTTTGTACCATCAGAAAATGCAAATAGTGGGAATGGAGACTCTTCAAATCCATAGCTTAGTTTTATCAAGCTTGTAAGATCCTCAAGCTCAAGGGATTCATACATTACTTCAGATTCAGTAGTTTCTGGTTTGAGGGATTCTGGTAGTGTCTTTATTCTTATGATTGGAGAGTAGAGATAAGTCGAATTTGTTATTGTGTTAACAATATTGCAATCTTCCTTGTTTGTTTTGAAACCATATGAAAGATAGTGGCCAACGGTTGCATTTTGGACATAATAGCTCACCGGCCTTTCTTTTAGGAGATCCATCTGGACAGAAATTACGTCCTTTCCATCCAACGCAAAAGAGAAACATGTACGAGGGACTCTTTCCAGAGCGCAAACAAGTCGTGAAAATTCATTCATGTCAGAAACTTCGACATAACACGGATGTTTAACCATAGAATCACTCCTAAAATCACCCCATTAAAAGTAGTCGTTTGTTATTTTACTGGTTTCTTCTATCAATGGTGTCATTGACTTCAGGACCAGTGCCAATCAAGGTTACTGACACCTTCAGTTTATCTTCAATAGTTTTTATGAAATATTTGGCAGGTGAACTGAGGTCAGAAAATGATTGCATATGGGCACATTCAGGATATATCACATCAAGCTTTGTGATTGCAATCTGCGTCGCGCTGTTTAGCATTATTGATCGTTTTGCAAGTTCAAAATCAAATTCTGCCGCTCTTCTTTGTCTACCTGTGACAGTACCAACCTCTTGCCATCCTTTTGCGATGGCCTTTTCTGGGCTTATTTCATTTTTCAGAGGGCCTTCTCCCACCCTAGTAACAAATGATTTGAAGACAATTACCACCTCATCGACGCTTTTTGGACCTATCCCTACGTCAGCACATATTCCAGATGCCGTGACATCCTTTGAGGTAACATATGGATATGTTCCATGCCACAGTGAGAGAAAAGTTCCCTGGGTTCCTTCTACCAGCACTTGTTCTTTCCTTTCGAGTGCAAAATTAACTGCATTAGGAATATCATCAAGGTACAGTGCAAGTGAATCAATCTCTTTTGCAAGCTTGAGGGTTCTCATGGCCCTGTCTGCATTGGCAGGTCCAGTTCCTGTTCCCGTGCTGCCAATAGATTCTTTCAGTCTTCCTTGAGAATCAGCTGCCCTGTGAGAATCCTCAATGATTCCACATTGATAGTCAACAAAGGATCTATCTTGAGTACCAAATTCAGATATTTCTTTTAGTAATACATCCAAGCTTAATACGACACCTGGTCCCACTAGTAATCGCGTATTAGGATTTAGAAATGCACTTGGGAGCATTCTTACTTTGTACTTTTTGCCATTATGTTCTATGGTGTGGCCTGCATTAGGTCCGACACCTCCTCTAACGGCTATTACAGGATTATCTTTCATAGCAAGATACGAAACGATCTTGCCTTTACCTTCGTCTCCAAAGAAACCACCAACAATAACTGTAGAAGGCATAAAGGAGAAGCATAGGGGGATATATTTAAGCCAAATCTTAGCAATACAATTTTAGCAAAGAAGATGAATTGCAACTTTGCATGTCAGAACCAAATTATGCTGGAAACATTATCGTTTCCTTGGCAAGTCTTCCTGAATTTCTCCGCAAGCCCATACTACAAAAAAGGTTGTCAGAGTTTTTTTCAATGTCAAAAGAAGATAAGATGGAGATCATAAACAACGCTCTACAGGCAGGTCCCACTATCCAGTTTGACAAGTTTTCAACCTTGTTTAAGACATGGCTTGAGGTGTTATGCAATCTATCAGAAGAACAGAGACGTACAATGTTTAGTACATACATTATTGAGATTACAAGTCATCCCGAAAAGATGATCGCATTTAATCTAGACGGAATTTTAGAAATATATCTTTCATTAACAGATGAACAAAAGAACAAGATATC
>JBARDK010000007.1:0-23288 GCA_049795075.1 Nitrosotalea sp.
GCGTACTGGAATTTTTGTCCAAGAATCTAGAGCCGATTACAACATCGACACTATTTTCTTTTAGTGTATCAAGCAAGAGTGGAATTTGATCCGGATTGTGTTGCCCGTCTCCGTCAATTGTTACCATGATATCGGCGTTTTCCTGTCTTGCCCTGTCAAATAGTGTAATGATTGATGCACCATAGCCTTCATTTTTTTTGTGCGATATCACTGTCGCGCCACTTTGCTTTGCAATTTTTGCTGTACTGTCTGTTGAGCCATCATCGCATACAACTACCTTGTCGGCATGTTTTAGCGAGAGCCTTACCATATCTCCAATTGTTTTTTCCTCGTTGTATACCGGAATGCAGACAAGATTCATCTCTTGAAAATATTCTGTATCCACTCTTCTAATTTAGTTTCCGGTTGCCAGCCAAGTAATCTTTTAGCTAAAGAGATATCAGCCTGGCTTGCCCTCACGTTTCCCTTTTGCTCCTTTTGAAATATTGGCTTGAGATTCTTTTTTGAGTGTTTTATGAAAAGATTAGCTAGATCAAGAATTGAGGTTGTGGTACCAGAACCTATATTGATAAAAACAGAGCCTGTATCTTTTTCCATCGAAGATATCGTTGCTTGCACTACATCGCCAACAAAGACAAAGTCTCGCAGCTGCTCCCCGTTGCCGTCTATTATTGGTGGTTTGTTTTCAATTATGTTTTGGTAAAATCTAGATATTACACCAGATGCGGAGGTTGTTGGATTGTTCCCATATACGTTATAGTATCGCAGTCCTACAATGCCAAATTTTTTTCCATACTTTTGCGCCATAGTTTCTGCCTCGAGTTTTGTTGTTCCATATGGGTTTGCAGGCTTTAGCTTTTCAGACTCGGGTGTTGGCACTGTATCTGTATTTCCATATACGCCTGAGCTGCTTGCAAACACTACCTTGGTGCAAGTATCACGCGCTGCTTCAAACACGTTTTTTGTTCCGTCCACATTGACATCTTTGTACTCTTGTTCCTTTTGATACGATTCCGTGACAGATGTCAGTGCTGCATGATGAAATATTCCGTCCTTTCCTACAAGAACTTTTTTGAGATTTGCACCGTCGCGGATGTCGATATTGTGAAATTTTATCTTGTCTTTGATCTCAGACAAGTTCGAGAGATTTCCCGTAGATAGGTTGTCAACTACATCTACAGTGTGGCCTTGCTGCAGTAACACTCTTGCAAGGTGAGATCCTATGAAGCCCGCACCGCCTGTTATGATATAATCCAACAGAATAGAACAAGAATCACCCTAAATTAAGTAAAAGGGAAACAACTTGCTAATTTGCACTCAAAAATTCCAGTACCTTGTTGTAATCCCATGGCCCGCACCCTGTGTTCTGTATATTTATGATTCCCTTTTGTCGCAGCTGTTCAGTTACATATACTGCAAACGGCAGCGCACCTGTAGCGCCAGGCGAGTTGTAGTTTAGAATATGAGTTGACTTTTCTCCCTCTTTTATTACTGCATCTGGGACAAACTTGCCTGCACTGTCAATTACTGATGCTCTGACTCCTGCAGTACCCCTGACATGAAACTTGGACGGGTCCACCTTTGGAAGAAACTCCCTTACTCTGTTAATCATTACAGTCTTTGACGCAGAAGAGAGAAACTCACTTGTCGCAAGCGAGAGAAACTGGGAATCAAATAGCATCTTTGCTGCACCAGATGACAGCATCTCGAGAATCTTTGACGGAAACTCTTTAATGTTTTCTGTAAAATTATACCCGTATGGACTGAAGACAGGCACTGCGTTTGGTCCCACCTCGCATCGCCCGTCATGTCGCACAATCCAGTGCGGGTCCAAAAATGGATACTCTGGGTGCTTTGGTACAGAGTACACTGAGACCTGTGTCAGGTTGTTGTAGATGGGATCAGCCTGCCAGTACTCACCACGAAAGTGAATGTCTGTGAGATCGTGCGCCACACCCATTGCATGCGCGATATCAATTGACATCCCCCCTGCTGCGTTTATGATATAGTCTGTCTGTATAACATCAGATCTTGTTTTTATCTCAAGGGATTCTTTTTTGTCCTGTATCTTTTCAGCTCTTGTGTTTAGCAAAAAACTTGCACCACTTTGTTGTGCGTCTTCCATCAATGATTCAGTAAACTTGCCATAGTCTACCGATGCGTCCTTGGTACAAAATACTGCCTTTTGGCAGTGCACCTCCGGCTCTTGCCTTGATACTTCGGGACCGTCTAAAAGTTTTATTTCATCTTTTTTCAGCCCGTTCTGCTCTCCCCATGATAGATACTTTTCAAGTCTCTTGGTGCCTTGCTCGTCAAGTGATACTTCCAGTACTCCATCTTTTTTGAACGGCAAGCTCTTTTGTTTTGCGTATATCTCCCACATCTCAAACCCTAACGCTGCAGCCTTTGCAAAGAGCCTCTTTTTTTTCGGGTCGTAAATAAACGGCGCGTGGACCTTTCCTGTGTTTCTTGAACTGGTATGGAATGCAACCTCTGGTGCTTGTTCGAGTACCAGAATTTTCTTGTCTGTAACGTGCGAGAGGAAATATCCAAGCGAGGTTCCTAAAATTCCCGCTCCAATTATTGTAATGTCGTACTTCAACTATTTTGTTACCACCAAAGGACACAATAGATGTTTTGATTTAACTGCCATGATGTAACAGGGTTATCTGTGGAAAAATTTAATTTCTCACCTGCCATAGGGGATACAATGAAGCTTGCTATACTAGTATGTGTTGCACTGCTTGCCGTGTCTTCCAGTCCTGCGTGGGCAGCATTTGATGTTGACGGCAACTATTACTGTAATAGTTCCAATCTTCCACTAGAAGAGACAATCTACAAGTCATCTGTTGCCAAGATAGATAATGATCTGAATTCATATCTCTCGCTGAACCCAAGTGCGACAGACCAAGAACTACATAGCTATCTAATATCAGACCCTGATGTGGCACAGCCATATTCTATCATGGAGCAGTCAAAGGCATGTCTGCAGTCAAACGGAATCAATCCTGATTCGGTTACAGCGCCAAGCTCACTATTTCTTGAAGTCTTTGCAGCGCCAGAGTTTGGAATAGTATCAGGTCTTGTGTTTTGTATCACATTGGCAAGCGTTATTGTGCTTCAAAATAAAATTAACAGGTTATCTCTTCTTAAAGTCTAGGGTGCTGCATGTCCCCAACCTCTTGCCTCAAGCAATGACATGGTATTTTGTGTTACACATGCAGGACGCGAGTTGGCGTTGTTTATCACCAAGTAAAACCCTGAAATGCATTTGACATTTGCTGGCTGGGCCCCTGCAGTGACTTGGGCGTTTGGTGATGGTAACTTGCTTGCCATTGGCATGGAACCTGAATTCATGGAACCTGTTGTCATTGTACCGTTTGCCATGTTACCATTTGAGGACTTGGTGGCTGCCGTGTTTGCCCCCATTGCCATATTTTCTTGCATCGAGGTGCCGTTCATAGCATTTTTCATTCCATTTGCAGTCTTGGTAGCAGTTACGTTTGCTGATATATTCATCTGTTCTGCAACACTTGGGGCTCCGGTCTTGTTTGTGTTCTGTGGTACTGCTTTTGTTGTGCTTGCAGAGCCTGCCATACCTGACGTAGGGACCTCGCCTGGCGCACACAGGTGATCACCGCAGATCGGGGCACATGGTTGTGACGCGGTGCACGGGGTCTGGGCTGATGCATGTATACCATACCCCAATGCAGAGCTTGCAAGTATTAGTGACAATATTATTGGAATAATCTTCATGGTTCTTGATTATACAAATGGACAAATAAAGTTTAAGGTACTGTCAAGTGATGGGATTTGCCTCCCGATAACTTGACAGTACTTCAGAACTTGTTTATAGTCACATAATACATCATTACGTCTTTTTGTTCGAATCTTGTCGTTAGTTTTTTCTTTAATTTATGAAAAAACTCGATATTCTTTTTTGTTTTCTTGCAGACTACCCAGTACGTACTGTTTTCATCGCTGATTCGATTTTTTGTATTGGGATCAGCCCACCCGCCTATCAAAGGCGAGTTGTCTACGGTACAGCCGCCGAATCTATCAACAATCTCCTCAAAAGTTTTTGAATATTTCTCGCCTTCTATTTTCTTGCGTTTACCAGTAGAACTATCTATATTATAATAATGAGGAAGTAAAATTTCTACCTTAAGATAAGGCAACTGTCTATTTGATTATCTCGTACTTTATATTCTTATTTTTGAGTAATTTGCAATCTTTTTTTTGCACGACAAGTGTATTTTTTCCAATGCCGCTGAATTGTGATTTGGAATGTATCAATTCATAGAATGCTTTGGCTTTTTCGCTTTCCGTGCGAAAACTTATCGTACAAGTTCCGTTGCTTGATGTCATCTTTGACATGGTATACATAACCAATGACTGTATTTAAAATAAATGCCATAATTTTTCTGCCATTTCTTTTTGGTATAACTTTATGCAGGCAACAATATGTGAATCACAGTTCCCTTTCCCATTCCTTCTGATTCTGCCCAGATCTTTCCCCCATGTCCCTCAACTATTCCCTTGCATATTGATAGGCCAAGCCCTGTACCCTTGTGTTCTCTCGTATTTGACGCATCCACCTGATAGAACCTGACAAAGATCTTGTCCAGCTTGTCTTTTGTGATTCCCGTTCCGTTGTCCTTTACAACTAGAGAGTAGAATTTCTCCTCTTTGCCAAGCGTTATGGTTATTCTGCCCTTCTCCTTTGGGCAAAAATTTATTGCATTAAGTACGAGATTTACCACAACCTGAGATATTCTGGTATGGTCACACGTGCATGTGGAATCTGGCTCAAGAGATGCTGTTATCTCTATCTTGTTTTTGTCAGTTAGCGGTTTTATGTCGGATATTGTATTTGATAGAATCTCTGCAAGGTTGTGTACGCTTTTTTCAAGTTTTAGCTGTCCAAGCTCTATTTTTTGCACTTCAAGCAGATCAGATATCAGCTTTAGCATGGACTCTGTACTTGCCTTTACTATCGAAAGCCTTTCATGTTGTGTTGGAGTGAGCGGGCCGAACTTTTCTGCAAGTGTCAGGTCCACGTAACCCTGTATTGGCACAAGAGGCGTCTTCAATTCGTGTGTGACCATTGCTAAAAATTCGTCCTTTGCAAGCTCTGCATTTTTTAGCGCCTCATACTGTTCGCTTAGCTCTGCCTGGTTTTCTTCTATCTTTTTTCTTGAATTATAGATTTCAGTGACATCTCTTAATGCAATGGTTCTTCCTGTCAGTCTTCCTTGCTCATCGTAAATGTTGGTACCGCTAAGCAGCACTGGAAATATAGAGCCGTCCTTTCTTTTCATCCAGATCTCCCTGTTGACCATCTTGCCAGTCTTTTTCCATTCTGCAATGGACTCGGTCAACTCGCCAAGGCTTTTTTCTGCAGTATGATCGATTACTTGTGCTTTTCCTATAATCTCCTCTTTTGTGTATCCAAGGTTTTTTGCATATACATCATTGCAGTCAATTATTTTTTCGTCAAGCATGATGGTGCGCAGCATGTCAGGTGAGTCATCATATAGGTTACGATATTTTTTTTCTGTCAGTACAAGGGATTCGTGTGTGTTTTTTAATTCTGCATACTGGTCTTTTAGCCGAACCTCGCCTTCTTCTGCCTTTTGTAGCGCATCATGCAGCTTGGATACATCCTGGATTGCAATGATGTATTCCGGTGGCTCTTTTTTTCCAAGCCTTGCACCGCTGCACATACCGTAAAACTTTGCTCCATCTTTTTTTATCAGCAGTATCTCAATTAGTGGGCCTACTCCGGTTTTTTGCATCTGTGCAAACCCATCAAGTGTCACCTTTTTGTAATTGTGTTCAATAAAGTCAAAGCATAACCTGCCAACCATCTCCTCTTCGGTATACCCAATGTAATCAAGTGCCCTTTTGTTGATGTCAGTTATTGTTCCACCAGAGTCAAGCGTGCACACTAAATTCGGAGATACCTCAAAAAACATCCTGAACCTATTTTCGTCTTGGTTCTGGGAGTCCATGGTTGTATGACAAATACTTTTCCCTTTTATAACCCCAGCCACTGGTTGTCAAATTTTAGAATTTGTGGCCTAGCTTGTCTCATGGTAGCACGAGCATTTCTTTGACTTGTGTGTTATACATCCCACAAGCCTGTGGTCCTTGCAGCCACAAATTATGCATTTTTTGCCCATTAGGATAACTTGTACCATCATGATATTATATCTCTAGTTGATTTGTGAAAACAAGAAACGGTTTTCTAGTTTCTTCATCTATGTCCTGGATTAGATCCTCTTGCATCTTGATATATTTTGCCTGTCTTTATTTCATGACCTAGGTTTGGGATAAACGTCTTGTTTGCAGATACATCATGCCCTAGTGTCTTGGGCGATTCCTGGAGCTTGCCATCTTTTTTCTGTTCCTTGACTGCATTTGCTATTTCTTTTTTGAGATAATTTATTCCGTGCATGAGATATGAGATCTCTTGTCCTTGATTTGTCTTGTTTGCAAATCCTCCAAATGAGAATTGTGTCTGGTTTGAGAATCCATTAAATGAGAATCTATCATGGCCTAGAAATGCTGGCCTTTTTTGATCTTCGCCTTGATATGAAAATGCTACAGGCATTGCGGCACCTGCAAGGACTAGTGCAAGCGATATCCCTAGGAACCTCTCATGACCACAAGTTTGGATAATTTGTTTTAAGCCTTAGTGAGAAATGTGGAGTAATCTTTAAATGAAAACTTGGCCTTTATTTTTTCAAATTCTGTAATTGTTATTTTTCAAGTTACCATCATGATATATCGCAACTATACGATACATGATGAATCGTAAGAACCTTCAATACATTTTATTATATCACAAATATATCGCACATCAATGTCTGGGCAGGAGCCTATCGAGTGGCAAATAATTAGCAAAGTGCAGGAGACTGCCAGTACCTACACGTACACATTCTCAACTGGAAAAAGATCCGAGCTTGCCATTGGCCAGTTTGTGACACTTGGGATATATCTGAAAAGACCCACTGTTTCTGGAGGCATGGAAGAGAGTTTTGTGGAACGTGCATATTCTATTGCGTCGTCACCTCATAGGGATAATGTGGAGCTTACAGTAAAGTGCGAAAAGCCTTATGGATACATCAATCCGGCATTAAAAAAGGCCGATGGCTTTGCGGCATACTTTTTTGAGCAGGCAAAGATTGGTGATAAAGTCAAGGTAAAGTTTGGCTTGAAAAAAGACCATTTTCTATCCAAAGTCGTATCTGGCGCAGAAAAGGATATCGCGTACTGGTCTGGAGAGAACGGGGCAGAATCAGCAAGAAGCCTTGTGCAATACATGCAGGACAAGCCAGACCTTGGAATCAAGCTTGTTCTGTTCTACAGCAACCCGCACCTGTACCTTGATACTGAGAAGACTGTCAATGTGATTTACTATAACTGGCTAATTGAGATGGCAAAAAAGATGGAAAACTTTAGTGTTGTGTTTACATTTACAAGAGATTCTGAGATCCCTGTATCTGACCATCCTCGAGTATTTTTCCAAAAGGGCAGGTTCTTTGTAGACTCTGGTATTGGTGTAGAGAAGACACTTTCAAAATATCATGGCAACCCAAAATCTGCGTTCAACCCCATCTGTGGAAGCAGCGGTTTTATCATGGGTGTTACCCAGGGGCAGGACGGAAAACTTGTGAAGGGAAGGGGTATCATGCACAATCTAATGGAAGTTGAAGGTGTAGGTGCAGAAAAGATTGACAAGGAGCAGTTCTATCTGGATCACGCACACTGAGGGTTCGGTCAAATCTGCGGTTGATCATGTCATACTATGATAAATTATGAGATGATTGGAATCTAGTCAAAGAACACTGGTTGAGTATATCGGCATTGTAGAAAACATGACTGTTGTGGTGACAGAAAGAAATACCGCACCCATAACAAGAAATATCATCTGCATCTTTTTAGAAGCAAAAACCCTGCCAATTCCCTCTAGAAAAGAAATGCTTGCATACATTGTCGTGAAAAAAACATAATTTGATGCAATAGAGCTCATCCTGTCTGCATTTTGAGATTTTTCATCTGCCAGTTGTAGGAAACTGTTTACTGTACTAGAGTTTAATAGATTAGAATATTCCGGCATGTCAAATGGGGTGAGCGTTGATGCAGTATTGTTAAAAGGATCAGTCTTCATCCATGCGTCAAAGGCTGCCTTCAATTCGGGCCGGAAACTATTCTTATAATAATCACTTTGCTTTTGATTGTGGTTTGATACTGCATCAATATACCCAGTAAATGCAATTACGTCAATTATCTCTGATTGTCCTTCCTTTAGCTCTGCAGTTGTAAATTGGCGATGGGCAGTGTTTGCTGCTTTTAATTCAAATGTCAGTGCGCTGCCCCACAATTCGTGTTGGTATCCACACCAAGCTGTTATCACAATTGTCAATCCAAGTATGGTTGCGTAAGCTAGATCAATCTTGTCTAGTTTAGGGCTCTTGGCATCATATGACATTTTGAGCAATCACTGTACTGGACTATTCAAGTTAAGAGTTGCTAATTTGGTCACTTGGAGTTTTGCAGCTACAAGATAAGTGAGATCACGGCTCAATGATTCCCTCATTTAGCAAAAACTGTATTGTACCTGCAAAGTCTGTGTCAGATACCAGTCCCTGCGACCACCACCCAGCAGCCTCTTTGTAATAAATCGATATGAACAAGAGCTGCGGCATGGTTTTATCTTGGGTATAGTTTTTGTCAGGAGAGCAGATTCAAGATAAACATCCACAATTAATGTTAATTTCATACCTGTACAATCTAAGACAGCTCGGGTTACGTCCTTTCTACAAGGATAGTGATTCAAGGCTTAAATGCATGTACATGCATTATATTCTTACATGGGAACAACCACGATCTCACTTAACAACGAAGCATACAGAGTACTCAAGGCTCAGAAAAGAGAAGGCGAGTCTTTCTCAGATCTTGTACTGCGCAAGTTTGGCAAGGGCAATCCCGCTGCAATCCTGACCTACCTTGAGGAGAGTGAGCCAAACATGGAGCTTGCAGAACATATCCAGAGATCAAGCCAAGAGTTACGCAAGAAGCTCAAGACTGCAAAGGTCAAGATGTAGGCATGGTTTGTGCCGAGACCAGCTTTATCATAGCGCTTGAAAGGCGCGAGAAGGGCGCAATTGAAAAGATGCGGGAGCTTGAAGAGAGGGGGGAGACTGTTTATGTCACTGCCATTACAGTTACAGAACTATACCGCGGAGCTTATACCTCAAAGGGCAGGGCAAGAGCATTAGAGGACTCGGAAGAACTGCTTGGGCGGTTTGCCATACTAAACCTTGACTATGAATCTGGCAGAATATGGGGCCAGCTTGCAGCCTCCATGAGATCAAATACAATAGGAGACAGGGATCTCTTCATTGCAAGCATTGCAATTGCAAATAGGCAGACACTCATAACAGAGAACAAAAAGCACTTTGAGCGAGTAGCCGGCCTAGATGTAGAGGGCTGGTAATAGAGACCTCGGTGTTCTGATACCAGAGATTTTATTTTAGATATCCCAGTTCCTCAAGTTTTTTGATTATTGTATCAAGGCATTGCTCTGGTGTGGACTTTTCTGTTTCTAAAATTATCTCCGGGTTTTGTGGCTCTTCGTATGGTGATTGCAGTCCTGTCATGTTTTGAATTTCTCCTTTCTGTGCCTTTTTGTATAATCCCTTTGGGTCTCGCTTGATGCATGTTTCAAGTGATGTCTTTGTGTATATCTCTACAAAATTTGGGATCTCTTTTCTTGCCAGCTCTCTTGTCTCTCTGTATGGTGAGATTAGCGGTATTATAGTAATGATTCCATTTTTTACTAACAGCTTTGCAATTTCGATTACTCGCCTGTTGTGCTCCTTTCTGTCTTCAGGCGAGAATCCCAGGTCCTTTGATAACGTCTTTCTTATTTCGTCCCCGTCTAGAATCATTACAGGAATGTTTTTTGATTTGAGGTGGTTCTCAAGAAGAGTTGCTATCGTAGTCTTGCCAGAGGCTGGCAATCCTGTAATCCATATCGCTAAAGATTTCATACTAATTGTAAATTACAGTCTTATTTGAGATCTTTCACCAAGTAAGAACTGGTGTTTTTTTGTTTTGGATGTGTGTGGTCTTCGATTTCACAGCCATTAGCTATTGGCAGTCCAGTTCATGCCGCTCATATTGATTGGCCTCAATAGCTTGTTACCAAGGCTTGGATCATTTTATGATGCCCTCTTCATACAGGTATTTTATCCCACCTATGAATTGCTGTTGTGTTGTTTGACCATTTACCAGCCATTTGGTTGTTTTCATGAACCATGGAGAATATGTGATCCATTAATACCCATACTCTTTAACAGCTCTGTATCAGATATTGATGTTGAAGAATAGCCTCCCCATTCCTTTATGACAGACAGTGTATCTGTCTGATTTTGAGTTATGTTGATGTGACATGGACAAAGATCGAGAATCAATTGTTAACGGATTGTTAGCAGATGGAGCATTGACAGTAATGGTTGCGTTCTTTCCACCAGTCTGTAACGATATCGTATTCTACCGTATTGCCATTGTTTGTCAGGAGATCAAATAAAAAATACAGCAATTTGCAGAGAAAAAAATAGTTAAAAATACAGAAAAGTTAATACAATGATATGAAATCGGCTAAACTTTATGAGCTATAGAAATATGGAATTTCAATCATCTAGTCACAAAAGCTCATTTTCTGTAATAAATTTATTAAATTCAGAATACTCTTTTAAACAAAAAGTAACTGTGGTCCTGTCAGCTATACAGTATTATTTGAAATTAAAAATTGGTGAATTAACAAGGCAGATTTACCTTGTTGGGGAACAAAATACTGTCGATATCTCATCGACGAGTTCTTATTTTGATACACGAAAGTTAGATGTTACAATAAGGAATTTTATTAAAAAAAATTCAGCTTTGCTACCAAATATCATAGATCCATCAAAAAATCTCGGTTTTGAACACATAGGATTTGGGGCGTTTTTTAAAAATATATTAAACAATCCAATGTTACTGACTCAAGGCAAGGCAAGTTTCTATTTTTTTACACCAAAAAAGAAAGATACGGTTTTTTCCATAACTTTGCATTCAATTGCAAAAATTTCTGGCACTGTTACCTTTGAGAATAAAAAAATAATAGATTTCAAATTACCAAGCTTGACCCAATATACCTACGTATTTCAGATTAACAAGGACGACTTGATTGATACTGTATCAAAAATTACAGTGTCCACTAGGGAATTCTGGTCACCTCATTATCTAGATGAAAATATTTACGATATTCCTGTGGGCGTTGGGGTTAAGAAAATCACTATTGATCATACCAATGACTCACATAATGATTCAAATGTCTGATGTAACAATCCAGCATTGTATTTTTGCAATACCTTATTCTTTCCCATATTCCCCAGATGTTGTCGCAAATTTTGATCTTGTATCAATTTTTTTATGGCCTGAACTAGCTGATCCTTGTCCTCAAAATCAACTAGAATTCCGTCAACCCCATCAGTAATTACTTCATTAATTGCAGGTATGCTGCAGCCTATTACTGGTTTTGAACACACCCAGGCTTCAAGATATACAATTCCAAAGGAGTCGCTTTTTGAAGGCATTGCAAATATATCACAATCATAAAAGATATTTTTTTTGAAATCTTCTGAGATCACACCCAAATCATGGATATGTGAAAGAAATTTTGTTTCTAACTTTTTAAAATAAGTTTCATAGTCTGGCATTGATTGTCCTATTAACACCAACTCGATGTCTGTGTTTGAATTCCATAGATCTTTTAATGCCTCAATTAGGTTGATTGTCCCCTTGACAGATGATTTTGTTCCTGCAAATAGGATCATTATGGAGTTTTCTGATATGCCAAGACCCTTTCTTTCACTTTTTTTGCCACCATTCCAGAACTCTAGGTCTAATCCTGGTGGTATGACCTTTATCTTTTTTTCTTCTATTTTGTATTTTAACAAAATATTTTTTTCTATAGTAGTACTAACCACTATAGCATCACTATCGTTTAAAATTGCCAGCCGTAATCCCGTAAGATAGAGCTCAGGATATTCCAGGTGCAGATAAGGGATTGTTATGATCGGAATTTTAGTTCTTTTAGATGACAGATAGGCCGGAATGATATGATCATACGGATATGCCGTAGCAATTATGAGGTCATAGGAAGATGATTCAATATTTGCCAATTCCTCCCACATTTGGGGACAGAATGGACCAGGTACTGAAATTGGAAATATAAAATCATACATTTTTCTGTCAATTTGCGATGGTGTAACAATTTCAAATCTTTTTACCTCATATTTTTTGTTATCAACTGATCCTACTTTTTTTGCTTTTGGATCCCAAAATGAGTTCAATTCAAGAGAGTTGGTTGTAAATACCATAATTTTGTGATTGTTGGAAAGACGGTCCAGTGTTTTTTCAATTGCTTTCTCTGATCCTCCTATGGCAGGGTTAAATCGTTGTACAACGCATAAGATTTTCAAATCTAGTTAAAATGATACGTATAGAGCAATATTTCAGTTTTCTATGTTTATTTCCAAGATATGATAGCTATTATAATAGTCGATATTCTAACCAAAAATGGAAATTGTTTGCAGAGTATAACATATGATCTTAAAGAAGACGACATACTGTATTTTCTTCACATACCAAAAACGGCAGGTATGTCACTAGTTTCCATTCTTGATAACTATTTTGATTATGATTCCATACTATTGGAAATCGCCTGGCAAGAGCTTATTCTTACCCTCCCTCGAGATTTTTCAAGATATCGGTTAATTAGAGGACATTTTGGATATAGTATTCACAGAATTCTTCCAAAAAAACCAATCTTCATGACTATGTTAAGAGAGCCTATTGAAAGGACAATATCAGATTATGAACACATGAAAAGAGAGGCACTGAATTTTAATCTAGTAGAGTTTTTTTCAAAAAAGAATATCTCAGATTTTTTGACAGACGATAGTACCAGTTGGCGTCTGACTAACAATCAAATTCGTCACATAGGAATAGATAGAGATATTCTAGCTCATGCAGATTCTATCGTAAAAACAGGACTTGGTAACATTAGGCCCTCAATGACAATAGAATACAAGTCAGATGGTGAACCATCAGATGAAGAGCTTCTTGAGATTGCAAAACAAAGATTACTCGAGTTTCCATTTTTTGGCATAACAGAAAGATTCTATGATTCAATGTTGTTGTTTGCCTATACTTTTGGTTTTAGACCTAACATTAATTTGAGCAAAAGAAACGTGACTCACAATAGAACGCGAAGAGATGATCTGCCAGAGGATTCCATTGAGTTATTACTCAACTGCACAAAATTAGACAGAGATCTATATGCATATGGCAAAGATATTTTCGATTCTCGTTTCATAAAAATGGTTCATGATTTGGAAGAAAAATATACGAATCATGGAATTCAAAATATGTCTTTTCAGGATAGGATGCTTGAGATGTTGCAAAAAAATCATGAAGACCGTTATTGTGGCATATATGGGTCTGATTTTATCGAATATGATTTTCGTCAAAAAGTGCAAGGGATTGGTTGGGAAGCAAGAGAATTTGCTCCAGATGGTACTGCATTCAGGTGGATTGGGCCTGAAACTACAGCTTCCATGTATTTTGCGTTAAAAAGAGACAAGGATAAGAAATTAAGATTTAGGATACCCTACGTAATAACACCTGATATACTAGAAAATCTAAAAGTGAAGGTTGATGGAAAAGTTGTGGAGCTCGAAGAATTATTAAATTACAGAGACAAGCGCGTGTTTGAAGTTACTATACCTAAAATCGAAAAACAAGAAGAACGGTTTACTAGTGTGGTTTTTCAGGTAGATCATGTCGTAAGTCCGAGTTCTATAAATCTAAATTCAACTGACGATCGATTGCTTGGAATTGCAATTGACTGGATAAAGGTGCTATGATAAAGAGTGCCTTGTCGTTATCATTGCAAAGTTAGTTCATTTTGCTTTTATTTGTGATGCAAACTGTCTGTACCTTTCAACTACGGTTTTTGGATCTCCACATTCCTGAATTCTGCCATCATGTATCCATAAGACTTTGTCACAGAGTTTTTCCATCTGATCTACTGAATGTGATACAAATACAATTGTCTTTCCCTTCTTTTTGAATTCCATAAAGGCATTGAAACTCTTCTCCTGGAATGATATGTCACCTACCGATAACACCTCGTCTACAAGTAATATGTCTGGATTTACCTGAATTGCTGTGGAAAATGCCAATCTTGCATTCATTCCAGATGAAAAGTTCTTCAATTTCGTATCAAGAAATTTTTCAAGTTCTGCAAATCTTGATATGTCTTCTATTTTTTGTGTAATCTCTTTTTTTGTAAATCCAAGAATAATGCCGTATATAATGATGTTATCTCTTGCGGTAAGTTCACCATTAAAACCAGTTCCAAGCTCCAAGAAAGGAGTTACGTTTCCATTTGTGATTACGTTTCCTTTATCAGGGCTGTATATTCTTCCTATTATCTTAAGCAACGTTGTCTTACCACTTCCATTGAATCCTATTATTCCAAACATCTCACCTTTACTTACGGAAAAAGAGATATCTTTTAGAACAGGAAGCTCCTCAAATGTTCGCTTTTTATTAAAAAATGATGTGATGTACTCATATACCGAGGTTCTTTTTTCATGAAACACCCTAAACGACTTGGACACGTTTTGCACTCTGATAGAATAGCTATCTTCTTCCAATCTAGATCTCCTCTACTAGCCTTTTATCTTTGAACCTAAAGACAAGATATCCAACTGTGAAGATTATAGCTGTCGATACTACCATATACAATGTTTCAAGAGCTGTTGGGAGTGTGCCATAAAGTACAAGACCGCGAGCTGTATCAAGTATTGGTACAAGTGGATTTGCCTCAAGTATCTTTCTTGTATTTTCTGAATAGATAGCAAGATTGTAAAATATAGGAGTAAGAAATAAACCTGCTTGCAGTGCAATCTGCCAGATAAATTTGATGTCCCTAAAGTATACTGTTAGTGGCGACAAGATAAGCGATATGCCAAAGGAGAGTACAAAAAGATCTACAAGTAATAGCGGCAGTAGCGCAATTGTCACAGGAGGGACGAAATGAAATACAATAACAAAAAAAGCAAATGCGACAAACTCAAAGCACATCATTATAAACGCGGTGAGACATGAGCTGAGAACTATAATCTCCCTTCTAAAATAGACCTTCTTTATTATGCCTGATTTATCAAGTAGACTTGTCTGTCCCATCGAGGTTGCCCTTGAGAACATGTACCAGAATATAAGCCCCAGAAGAAGATAGAGTGGAAAGTTTGGTATCGAATTTTTGAATATATTAGTAAAAACAAAATAAAGCACTCCAAGCATCAAAAGTGGCTCAAGAAAAGACCACAGAAAACCAAGTACCGAGTTCCTATACCTTATTCTGACATCATTGAAGGCAAGAAGTACGATAAGTGACCTTCTTTTCCATATCTCTTCAATGAGGGCTAGCATAATATCAAGCTCTTTTTATCAGTATTATAATGTTAAGCTCCTCATGTATTTTGATTGCATGCTTTTCAGATTCATGATATCTTTATCATTTGTTTAATGCTACGAAGCTTCCAAAAAAATATAAAAATCCGTTACACAAATTAGGAACAAAAAACTAACTTTAGATGACCAATCACAAAGAATATTCCGATGAGATGTTAAAAGGTATAGCTGTCGTTAACGATCCACCCATATTTCCCAATCCGTAGGCCGCAAGAATTTTCTTGCGATTTGAAATTAGGATAGTTAGTGAGTTGTTAGACAATTTACAGACTAGATAGTTTATACCTACTAATTTAATCTAGTGTTGAAAAAGTCATTTTTCATAAATTGTTATCTAAACAATTTCAATTTCATTTGATCCTTGTTTTAATTTACATCAAACCACATAGACAAAGACATAATGATAAGGAAAAAGAAATCGCATATTTTTTTACAATATAACAATTTTTCACTATTAAATAATGAGATAAGGGCAGGAAATCCCACACCAATTTACCAGTGTCATATAAGGTTAAAGTTAAATATTCAAAAAAGAATGTCAAAATTCCCTAATGAAGTTAGTAATACTCATCCCAGCATATAATGAAGAGGCAACCATTGAAAAAGTAATCAAGAGTATACCACAAAAAATTTTTGGAATTGATAAGATAGAAATTTTGGTAGTAAACGATGGATCTGTGGACAGGACAAGTGATCTTGCCTTCAACTGTGGAGCTGACAAAGTTGTTTCGCACAAAGTCAACATGGGAGTGGGGGCTGCCTTTATGACTGGAATTAGAAATGCCATATCTATGGACGCAGATGTTGTTGTTACGTTGGATGCTGATGCTCAATTTACTGCAGATCAGATTCCTGAATTAATTTTTCCAATACTTAATCGTCAATCTGATGTAGTTATTGGTTCAAGATTTTTAAAAAATATTCCTCTAAACATGCCAAAGATCAAACTAATTGGAAACGGTGTTTTTACAAAGATGATTTCTTTTCTTGTAAATCAGAAATTTACTGATACACAAACTGGATTTAGAGCATATTCTAAAGATGCTATTTTGAATATTTCAGTTGTTAATGAATTTACATATACCCAAGAAGTCTTAATAGACTTAAAATTTAAGGGATTTAAAATAAGCGAGATACCTGTAGCTGTTAGCTATGATGATAAGAGAAAATCGCGAGTTGTAAAAAGCATTTTTAATTATACGCGCAAATCCATTTCGGTCATAATTCGAAGCTTAATTTATCACAGACCAGTGCTTGCATTTGGAATATTTGGAGGAATGGTTTGTGCTGGTGGAATATTAGCTAAATTACTTACCATATCACATATCCTAATCATATCACGAGGCTTATCCACCGGCCTTATTATTTTGGGAATAGTTAGCTTCATGATGGGATTATTTGCAAGTGTGGTCTTTAAGAGACAGGCATTTACCGAGAAGGACATGCGTCATCATATCAAAGATTCTAACAGGTCAAATAACTAATGCACATAGGGTTAAAAAATTGAGTCTACAAAATACATTTGAAAAGGTACAATCAAAAAGTTGTACAATAGAAATCTTTGGATTAGGATATGTAGGTTTTCCGCTTTCAATGCGTCTAGCAAGTTCAGGATACAAAGTAGTCGGTGTCGATAATGATCCAAAAAAAATTAATAGACTTCAAAATAAATCTTTGATGGAATCAGAGCAGATCTTAGAGAAAGTATTTTTAGAATCAATCAAAAATGGCAATTTTGTTCCATCTAACTCTCCAACAAAATCAAGCAATTCCAAGATTGGCATAATATGTGTACCCACACCCATACCAGAGCAAAATGTCTTGTCTAATGTTTTTGTTAAATCTGCCGTTGAGAACTTTCTTGGTATTTCCAAACAAGGAGACGTGCTAATCATTGAAAGTAGTATTGAAATTGGTACCACCGAGGAAATAAAAAAAGTCATAGAATCAAGAGGTTTTAAGGTTGGAATAGATTTTGGACTTTGTTTTTGTCCAGAAAGAATAGATCCACTAAACCAAAAATGGAAGCTTGAAAACATACCGAGAGTGATCTTTTGTTCTGATGATAAAACATTTGAAATAGCTCAAAAGATTTATCAGAATGTGAACAATTCTAATTTAGTAAGAGTTAATTCGCCAAAAACTGCAGAGGTTGTAAAATCATTTGAAAATGCCTTCAGATTAGTGAATATTTCTCTGGTTAATGAGCTTGCACTTCTCTGTGATAAATTAAAAATAAATGTAAAAGATGTGATTGATGCTGCAGCAACAAAACCATTTGGGTTTATGCCATTTTATCCAAGCGCTGGCGCTGGAGGCCATTGTATACCAAAGGATCCTAGATTTCTATCACTTTCTGCAAAAAAATTTGGATTTGAATTTACGACAATAGACGAGTCCTTGAAAATTAATTCTTTTATTCCTATATATATTACAAATACAATAGAAAGAATTCTTGACGAACTAAGACTAGAAAAATCTGTTTTGGTTTGTGGACTGACCTATAAGCCAGATATAGAAGATATGAGAGATTCGCCAGGATTTAAGATCCTCAATGAAATGAATTTAAAAAAATTTAGAGTTGTTGCTTATGATCCATATTATAAAAAAGAAATTCATAATAAATATTTGAGGGAAAACAACATAGCGGAATTAAATTTTGAGATCTTGCCAGATTTGAATGATCTCTCTATAAGAGGTTTTAATTGCATATGTGTTGTTCAACACCATGCTAAAACAAAATTCAGATTATTAGAAATTTACAAAAATTCACTTATTCCATTTATCTACGATTGCCAAAATCAAATATGTAAGGAACCTGGGTCTAGAACGCTTCTTAAATCACTTGGTGGCTGATTTTTCTTTACAAAAGTTTCCAATTAAAAGATTAAGCATTTTTCAAGCGCCAAAAATTGTTTCTCTATTGTACGCTTTCATTGTCTTTTGATGAAATCTACTTGTATCTCCCCTGTAATACAATAACACTAATGAAATCGTATAAAGAATTGTTGAAAGTAACACTATAATTGACAATCCAACAATCTAAATGAAGATAGAAAAAGTTTGTTCCAGTATCATACAGTAATTTTTAGATCTTTTACCTTAGCGGCAAGTTCTTGACTAATTAAGATAATTATAATGGCTTAATTTAGGGAAAGCATGAGTCATAGTAAAATTCTGGTTTACTCTCTGACTACAAGTTACGTACGATCTGTCAATGCAAAATTGAGTTCTTTTGTCCACAACCTAAACAAGGAATTAACTAAACAAGGAATTGATGTAAAGGTGATCACTCCACATTCAAAAAATGCTTTGACTAGAGAAATAATGGATTCAGTTATCATAAAGCGATTTAGATATTTACCAGAAAATTATGAAATCAATTCAGGATCAATTCCTGACGCAATTAGTACCTCCAAGCTTGGTTTTATAAGAGTAGGAATAATGGTTTTAGGCTTTTTCATATCGACTTTTTTTGAATGTTTAGGGAAGAAACCGAACATATTGCATGGTCACTGGGCTTTCCCTGGTGGATTTGTTGCTTTTATCATGTCAAAGATCTTCTCGAAGAAATTCATAGTATCAATTCATGGTAGTGATATTGCTATGCTTAAAAAGTTTAAATTTTTAAAAAACATTGTAATCAATAGTTTAAACAAATCATCATGCGTTATTGCCAATAGTAATTTTACAAAAAACGAGATGATGTCACTTGGAGTAAAAAGTGAAAAAATTATCAAGATTAATGTACCACCTAATTTTGTTAATCATACTTCAGATGCCAATTTTCTTGGACAATTTAGAAATAAATTTGTGTCACCTGATAAAAAAATCATATTATTTGTGGGTAGACTCGTAGAAGTAAAGGGAATCGAATATCTAATAAGAGCTTTAAAGGAGATAGAAGCGATAGATCCGCATCTAATTATTGTAGGCGAGGGTATTTTATTGACCCAGTTACAGAATTTAACAAGATCATTAGGCCTAGAAAGCAAAGTGACATTTTACGGCGGAGCAAATCACGAGGAACTTGGGTGGCTGTACGATATCAGTGATGTATTTGTCCTACCTTCCGTTGAAGATTCTAAAGGTACCATAGAGGGACTGGGGTTAGTCGTCGTTGAGGCAATGGAATCAGGTTTGCCTGTGATTGGCACATCTTTAGGAGGCATCTTAGATACTATAAAACATGAAAAAACTGGTTTGCTTGTAAAACAAAAAGATCCGGTAGAAATTGCGAAGGCTATTGAGAGAGTTATGCTAGATGACAACCTGAGGAAAAAACTAATCAAAAACTCCAAGGAAATAGTAAAAGAATTTTCTCCAGAAATTATTGCCAAACAATATTACAATATTTTTCAAAAGATTGTAAGCTAGGTATTACAATTATTTATCTATCATAAATGATTCAAAAATTTCAATATTTAATTCATTTTTGGCAGATAACCAACCTTGAAATTTATTATTTTACTATTCTCATAATTTTTTGAAAAGTTTAACCACGCATTATAATGTGAAACATCATGAAGATATCCGCTCTTAGGTCCATTTTGTGAGAATAAAACATCGTCTGACATCAATATTCCACCCGACTTGAGAAACCTTATTGCCAAACTATATTCAAATATCATATTTTCGTCAGTGTGCTCACCATCATGAGAAAAGAAGTCTATGCTTCCTAATTTTTCTAAAAGTCTTGGAAGTTCCTTCTTTGAATTGCCAAGTATCAACGTCCATCTTTCTTTGAGATGTTCTGGAACTAGCCAGCCCGTTTTAAGATTAGGCGGCAAAATATGATTCTGTTGCCCGGATTCAGAATCATATGAAATACTTTCTCCCAAATCAAATGAAAACAGCTTTCCCTTATCATTATCATGCAAAGCTTGTAAAATAAATGATGTAGAACGACCAGCGTTTACACCCGTTTCTATGACAACAGCAGGCTTTGTTATCCGTATTGCCATATATAACATCAGGGGATACACCAGTCCATTTCCAAGAAATTCCAATGTTTTTGGATTAGATAGTTTATTTTTATCGAGAGACTCTCTAAAGCATTGTTCAATCTCCTGTTCTTGGACTTGCGATATCTTGAGAAGTGTTTTATGAATTATATTTCTAAAAAATATGTATTTTCCTTTTAGAAAAAGCATTGGAAGACAATCAAGAAAGTGAGACAGGATCCTAAGATTGTAAAGAGAAAAATAATTATTGTTTGGGAAAGGTTCTACCTGTTCAAAATAATCAGTTTTCATCATCCAATTCTTGCAAAATAGTATAATTTTAATGATTTTATTGCATTTGAAAATTGTGTTACATGCAACTATCTTAAATGAACCATATATTTATCCAGAGAATAAATTTGATACTCTTTTTTATTCATAACTCTAAATAGTGCCCCAACAGGAGAGGAGACATAATTAATGAGGTTATATGCGAGTTTCAATAATTGTACCAGTTTATAACGCTGAAAAATATTTGGAAGAATGTATTGATTCTGCCATAAATCAGACTTATCAGGATATAGAGATCATTGCGGTAAATGATGGTTCTACTGACAATTCCCTTGAAATTTTAAAAAAATATTCTGATAAAATAAAAATAATTTCTAAAAAGAATGGTGGAACAGCTTCTGCATTAAATACAGGAATAAAGGCCATGACTGGCGAGTGGTTCAAGTGGTTAAGTGCCGATGATGTTTTGTATCCAAAATTTGTTGAGGAATTAATTTTGGAGTCAAAAAACATAGAAAACAAGAACTTGATACTCTATACTAATTACGATATTATAGATTCAGAAGGAAACTTGATGAATCAGCGTATAGAACGAAACTTCAATAATTCAGATCCGTTTGAAGTTAATGTCATTTTATTAGATCATCACATAGGAAATGGGACAACCAGCCTAATTCATAAATTAATCATAGACAAGTATGGAATGTTCGATGAAGTAATTGGCTATAGAGAAGATTACGAGTTATGGTTGAGATATTGCATTTTATACAAATGTCGTTTGTATCTTGTTCCTAAGATATTGGCAAAATATAGGATTCATGAAAACCAGATAACAAAGGGAAAGATTAGAAAATCTCTAATGCAATCAGAAAAAATAAGAAAATTTGTACTTGATAAACTAGAACCAGCTGAACGTAAGAGATATGAAATCGCACTAGATCAGTATAAGAAAAATAAACCACTAATTGAGAAAATCATGTATTTTGTAAGATACGACTTGTTTGGCATTTTACCAAGTTCGGTTTCTAACAGCCTGTTAAATCTATACTGGCACATGAGAAGGAAAAAAGTATTACAATAAAATGATGTAGAAAAAGTGAGATATTAGGAGATCTAGTACGGATTAGGTAGTACTGAATGTAATTATCAAGATCTGGCAATGCTGCTCACAAATAGAGATTATTAATGTTAGACACAATTTCACTAAATTTAATACTGAATTATATTTGCTAAAGGCATGTCAGTGGTAAAAGCCATTAGTATAATAGCTTCTATTATAGCAGCCGCGTTTTTTGGGGCATTTCTTGCCACTCTGTCTCCTGACTATGGAAAACCAATCATGTTTTCAAATATGGAGTTAAAACCACATCAGCAACCAACTTTCCCAAACGCTAAAACTAATACCAATCCCACCACACCCTCACCTTCAAATGAAATAAAGAGCACTCCACAAACCCCACTCAACACAGCTAAAGCACCTGCCAAGACGGCTCTAGCTCCTACCAAATCAAAAGAAACTCTATCAGTATCTGGATTTAGCAATGCTACCAACTTACACTGACTTTTCTTCTAACTCTTCAAATTCTTTAGTGCAATGACGAGGTTTCATTTGGTTTAGCTAGAGTTGTAATCTTTGGTTTAGCTGTAATCTTTGGTTTAGCTGTAATCTTTGGCTTAGCTGGAGTTGTAGTTGTTTTCATAATATTGGATTCTGTACCAGTTTTATCATAAATTTTTTGTATTTGAGAGCTTAGCATCGGGACTACAACATCTCTATGGGCTTTTATCAAGTCCTGTAGTTCTGTTCTTGATTCTTTGTATTTTTCCTTGATAGCATTCAGATTCATCCTGCACTTATCCATGATTTGCACACTAGCTTCAGAGGATGAATTTTGTGATTGCTTCTGACAGTCTCTTATCTCTTGTATTGTTTCTGTTCTCTGTTGTTGAAATAGTGGAATAGCTTTTGCAAGAAAATCAGAGACTTGTTTTTTGACTTTCTCCTCTGTAGCTGTAATAGAAGGGATTGTTTTGTTTGTTGTACTAGTCATTGTGTTGTTTGTTGTACTAGTCATTGTGTTGTTTGAACTTGGTATCGACTCTGCACTCTGAATACCCAACACTGCAATAAAGCCAACAAGCATAATCATAATGGTTATTCCACTAATTCGCACTTTAATCCATGTATTGCGCTCATAAATAAACGTAAAGTAACAGTATTAAGAAATGTTGAGATAGCAAATTTTGTTGCCACGTCTTTTCGGCGTACTTCACCTACACTAACAGGTAATAGGCTTGAAAATGCAGCTAGTACAGTATTTTTAAATAATAATACAAGGACAGAGAAATCAGATATTATATGTATAAAGATAAAATTATTTCAGTGGTTATTCCTGCTCATAATGAAGAAAAATTAATTTCAAAACCTATTGATTCATGTCCTGATTTTGTAGACAA
>JBARDK010000008.1:0-2893 GCA_049795075.1 Nitrosotalea sp.
CCTTTTACCTCTATGGCATGTTGAAATTTTACCATTTAATGAAAATGATGGAACTGCTAATTTAACGTTTAAGACAGATTTACTGATATGTAGATTCAGTTAGGCTTCGAAGTTACGATACCATGTGTTCTTTTTTGAAGCCGGATCATGAACATAAAAAACAAGAATCCAAGAAATAACATGTTTGCAACAAATGTGAAGGGACTGTCAAGTGATTCCTGTAATGTTCCATAGTGGAGTGGATTTACCCAAGTTGTTCCGGGGGAAAAATAGATTTTTTCCCAATATGAAAAAGTAGTCATAGAGTGAACAAACATGAAATAAATGACAAAAATAATCTTTGTTTTCTTGTTTAAGATTTCTTTTACAAACTGCCAGAAACCATAAGACGCAATAAAAATGACTGATATCTCAAGCGGAAGAAGATATCTTTCAAGAGAGAAATCTTTTACGATTGCTAATGTGAGCGCAAACGTACTTACAAACCAAATTAACAATAATGCCTCTGAAGTGCAGTCTTTGAATTTACTAATTCGGTGCATCACATATCCAAATCCGACAAAGAAAAATACAGTCAATGGAATACTGGAATAGGTGGGGGGATATGTCCAACCAAAATTCCCACTCAGGTTAAGATCAGGGTTAGAAATTTGTTTTTCTATAAAACTTGGAAAAAGAACATAATGAAAAACTGATACTATAGATTTTATCTGAATGTTGTGAATGGATGGATATCCAATATACCAGACATCGTGATTATAATTATCCATGTCTGTCTTCATGACAGAAATCTCATTTATAGGATTTACATAAAATCCCGGTTCTGCCAAAAATAATCCCAAAAGCGCCATTGCAAAAAATGAGAAGCCTAAGAAACAGGTTTTGACAATGCGTTTTTTCTTAAAAGTAGAACTAGCATTCTTATCAGACAATCCCCTGAATAAAATAATTCCAATAAATAGAACTGAGAAAGTTATGGCAAGCATCTTTGAATTTAATGCAAAACCAAATGTAATTGCGCTTAAAACCAGATATGTGATTTTTGTGTGTCCATTTTTGAAGGCATGAAGCAAGATTAGCAATGATAACATGACAAAGAAGATGTAATGCACTTCTACCATTACAGTACGACTGTACCATACCCAAAGATCATATGACAAAAAAAGGAGAGAAACTATGACGCCGACATATCGATTAAAAAGTATTTTCCCCACCATAAATGAAAACATGATGGTCAAAGATCCAAAAAATGGAGAGAGCAAACGACCATCTGTCATTTCTTGAATCAAGGGACCTTTGTTATGATCATAGCAATCCCAGTAACATGACCAATTGTAAAAATCTCCTTTATTCTCGTTTGCAAGATACATCGGAAATCCAATCAGGATGTTTCTAACTGGACTATAAGTCAGTCCAAATGCAGGTATGTGAAATAATAGATTACAATGATCTAGCGATTCTAAACACGAATTACCAAAGTTGCCTTTTTTTATTAGATCAAAGTAATTTCCACCCCATCCAAGATAGGTAATTTCATCCCCATGCCAAGGCTGCCCTTCCAAGTTATACGAATAAATGAAAAGTGATCCCAGAAACAATGCAAGAGGTATAGCATAATTAGATTTTGCAATTACAAATGGTGTTATCTTCATAGTTTTATCTTCCCCATATTGATTTCAAAATCCAAGTATAACTTTAAAGTACGTTTTTGGCATCATGTAAAACTGTCAGAGGTCAGGTATTGTTTAAACGGGCAGGGAGACAGGACCTTTGTATTCTAATATGCTGTCATCTTGTAACATTTTTACAATTGTATCTTTATGATCTGTATTTAATCCTCTTACAATTGCTTTTGAAATACCATTTTTATCACATAATATCACCATGTAGCCACTCACATCGGCCAAAACATATCCTCCGGCATTATTCAATATGGCATAAAGATTTTCGTCTCCAACTGGTTCCCACACATTTGATCTGTTATCACGAAGCGCCAATGCAGGCATAGCTTGACCGTTAGAAATTTTATTCAGATATTCTCTAGCGGCCTTGACCCGTTTTTCGCCAATTTTAAGAGCAACAAAATATTGCATGATATAAGTCCACGAACTTGTTATTTATAGGATATCTCATCTAAAATTTCTATGAGTTCTTTTGATTTTATTTCACGCCTAGCAGATTCCACAAATTCTTGAAGCTTCTCTTTTGGAAACCCTTCTCCATAATATTTTGCTGCCTGTATTGCCATCTCGAGTCTGTCTATTTCATGCAATAGGATGGATTCTTTTGATGTGCAATCAACATATTCATTCCATAATGAATGATATTTGTCTAAGAGGTTTGGTGGAAGTTTTGATAAAATTTCTTCCATTGCCTGATTTTCTGCAGTTTTTTTGTTTTCTTTTTGAATCTCGCCTGGAATAAAATCCCCCGTTATTGATTCAGCAAGATCGTGGAGCAAGGCCATCTTTACTATTCGTTCAGTATCTAGATTACCAGCATTATCTGAAAATATCATGGCCATAATGGCAGTACCGTACGAATGGTCTGCCACTGATTCAGGATGTTTTATTCCTACTTTTTCTTTCCACCCTTTTCTTGGCACTTTCTTCAGCTCCGATACAATATAGAAAAAATCAAACAACATGTTCTTTGTATATAATCAAATACCACCGGTTTTAGGTTTTTGTTTAAAAAAAGACATGGTAGTACGATCAAGATAAAAATAACAAGACTGACCAAATACCTATTGGTAAAAATATATACAAAGACAGGCGATGATGGAACTACAGGACTTGTGGGTGGAGGACGAATAAAGAAATCTAGCCAGCGTATTATTGCATATGGTACAGTAGATGAACTGAATTCCGTCATTGGTATATCTCTATCTTTC
>JBARDK010000009.1:0-2533 GCA_049795075.1 Nitrosotalea sp.
ACTTGGCAAAACAAGAGAGTCTTATGAAAAACTTGCCGAGGATCTTGCAAAGCAGTTTCCATTACAAGAAGAATAAGATACTAACAACATGAAACAACCAAAGGATTTTTCTACCATACCATTCCTAAAGAGATATGAGATCCATATCTACATATGGCCAAAAATTTTTTGCGGATAAAATAGGGTGTATTTAGATTGGAAGTAAAGGCTGGAAATAAGGTAAAAGTAGAATATGTTGGAAAACTTGACGACGGATCAGTTTTTGATAGCTCAGAAGACCACGGAAAACCATTAGAGTTTGAAGTGGGCTCAGGTCACGTGATAAAAGGATTTGATGACGCAGTTTTAGGAATGAATGAGGGAGATGAGAAAGAGTTCACCATACAGCCTGCGCAAGCATATGGGCAACACGATTCAACTCTAGTACAAAAGGTTCCAAGAGAGGTATTCCCACAAGAGGCAGAGATTACAGCCGGACTGCTCTTTGAGGCAGGTCTGCCAACAGGCGAGAAGGTACCTGCAATGATTACTGCAGTTGATGAAGGAATAGTTACAGTAGACCTGAATCATCCCTTGGCTGGTAAGACACTGAACTTTAAGATAAAACTCAAAGAGATATCTATTTGATTTCCTTATTACAGATCAGTTAGAACATTTAACTTACATTTTTTAACATATTCAAGTTGGCAAATAATTGTGATCGACTTGAAAAAATCAAGGTTTATGTAATATATGAAAAACTTGGAAGATGGGGCTGAATAAGAATTACAGACAATTCCAATGTTCACATGATCTATGTCTTACTTGACGGAATAGGAGACTTGCCACATCCAGACTTGAAAGGAATGACTCCGCTAGGATATGCCAAGACTCCAAACATGGACAAACTTGCAAGTAATGGGGCAATAGGGGAAGTCATTTCTGTAGGAAAGGGGATAGCTCCTCAATCAGACATTGCTGTCTTTAACATGCTAGGTTATCGATTTGAGAATTCGGTGTATGTAGGAAGAGGAGTCATAGAATCAATAGGGATTGGAATTGATTTCAAAAATGGAGACCTTGCACTGCGTGGAAACTTTTCTACTGTAAACGACGAGCGTGTCATAACTGATAGAAGAGCTGGCAGAAGGATTGAGAGAGAAGATGCCATTGCCATTTCTCGCGAATTAGAACAAAAGATCAAGTTTTCAAATCCAAAAGCGTCTGTAGTAGTATCACCAACCATAGGACATAGAGTCATAGTAAGAATAAGATGTGATGGAGAGTTCCTATCACCAGATATCAGTAATACAGACCCAGCATATGCAAGAATTGATGGCATGGGGGTTGCAAAAGCTGTTGGCGATTACTTGAAGATCGAAAGATCACTTCCCTTAAATGAATCAGCAGAAGCAAAACTCTCTGCCTTACTTGTAAATGAATTCACAGATCAATCGCTTGTCATCATGAAAAATAGTGAGATAAACAAGAGGCGCAGTACACAGGGCAAGAAACTTCTAAACTCAATACTGTTGCGCGACGCTGGAAACAGGTTCCCAGATGTAATTCCAATAAACCAGTTGCATGAGATGAAATTTTCATGTATAGTTGACATGCCAGTTGAAATCGGCATAGCAAACGTGCTAAAGATGCAGACATTCAATGCCGGAGGGCTGACTGACTATGAGGAAAAGGCAAGAGTTGCAGCAAAGGCAATGGAAACACAGAATGCAATTTACGTACACATCAAGGGCCCGGACGAATTTGGCCATGATGGAGATGCTATTGGAAAGATGAAAAACATTGAGGAGATTGATACTAGGTTTTTTGGTACTCTGTTAGATATCATAGACACCTCAAAGGTTTCAGTTGTAATATCAGGAGATCACTCTACCCCATGCATAAACAAAGGACATAGCGACGATCCTGTTCCAATTTTGGTCTCTGGCGATTCAGTCAAAAAGGATGGAACTACAAGATTTACTGAAGAGCAGGCAAAAAAAGGAAAGATGGGGTTGCTTGCAGGTGCAGATGTAATCAAGACTGCAATAAGCCTCATTAGATAGCAAAAGTATCAATCTTTCCAGCATTTATCATATCAGAGATTTTTTTCTTGAATTCATCGACATCTATGTCATGGTATTTCCCTGTGGCACTAGCAAGTTTTTGCATTGCGCGGTTCATGATAGAAAGACAAATCTCATTTTCATATTTTTGATAATGAACAAATGCAGCAGCGGCAAGAATTATTCCTTGCACAAGATCTTTTTCGCCTTCATATGTTTTTTTCCAGACCCCTTCAAGAACTTCGTGACACTCCCAGAATCTTTCACTATTGAAATAAAATTTCCCGTTTTCTAACGCCTCATCTTTTTCTATTTCTTCCTCTACAATATGTCGAGCATGATCAAGGCCTCCAATTGATCCTAACTTTTCAACTAGCAGATCAAGGTGTTCTTTTGCAATGGATACATCAAATTCCAAGTATCTTTTTGAAACTCGTGTATCCCTAATGATAGCATGAAATTCCGAAGTCAGTTGATCTGCTTTTTTC
>JBARDK010000010.1:0-7347 GCA_049795075.1 Nitrosotalea sp.
TAACAACACGTCACATCAAACATCAAGCAACAGTACTGGAACTTCAAATACTGTAGCATCTGGCACAAACTCAACTTCCTCTATAACGTCATCTAATGCTTCTAATTCTACCAGTAATTCAAATTCAACCCAGTCTTCCACAACAAGTACAACACAATCAACCCCTGCAAGCAATCAAACCTCTAGTGCTGGTACTGCATCAAACGCAACACAAACAAACAGTCTGACTCTTGCTTCATCCAATTCTACTAATGTAACTTCAGAATCATCCACTCCGGCACCGGTAGTAGAGTCATCTGGTGGCTCTTTGGGTTCTGACTCGATAACCATAATTGCCCCCCCAACACCTAGTACAGAAGTCACGTCCTCGGCTAGCAATGCATCAGAAACGTCACCAAGTATTTCAATCTCAGGTCTAGTCAACTCAACTGTTGCAAGTAACTCAAGTGTAGTGTCTTCTCCAACAGCCTATACAGGTGCTCCAATCTTGCCCCCAGCGCTCTTGCTAACTAACGACCAAACATACTATGCCTATGGTGATGTTGTAACACTACAGGTAGCATTGCCTGGCCTAAGTCTTCAGAATATTGCAATCGTAGTTTCAGATCCTACAGGAAACGACATTGTATCAAGAACAGTAACTACAGACGAGAACGGTTCAGGCGAGCTACAGTTCAAGATTCCGTCCAACTTTCAGACAGGAGTCTACCAAGATATCGCAACAGCGCTAGTTGATGGAAAAAACTATACCAACTCTACAACATTTAATGTAATCAAAACACATGGAATATCGATAGATTCAGTGCAGCTAACAGACCAACAGGGAAATCCAGTCTCGATGCTAAAGGAAGGTCAGAACAACTTTGTACAGGTCTCAATCTCTTCTGGCGAGACAATGCCTTCACTACTTACTTTGAATCTCTTTGACACCAACCAGAGCAGTATCGGTACGGCATCCATCAAATCTACAATAAACCCCGGAGACTCTCAGATGACACTTTCATTTTTCATCCCACCTAATACCCAAGTGGGAACATCAGACATATTCACTGACGCATATTCTGATTGGCCAAGTAATGGTGGAACTCCTCTTACTACAGAATCATGTCTCTCAGCTAGCCTAGAGAATCCTGCAACGCTTCCAGTCTCATACCAACCAACTCCTCCACAAACTTGTACACAGCATCCACAAAACCTGACTGGAACCACTCTTGTATCTACTGCATCAGCCAAGCTGACAAATGAACAAGCACAGGTTATGCTGGGTGTTGCCATACAAAACGATAGCATGACGTTTATGAGTCCTGCCCAAGCACAACTTTTAGCACTTGCATACCAAAACGGTACTGCGGCAAACGCTGGTGACAAATCAATTGCACTAGTAAACCTCAATCTTGCTGCCATCAACTCTACTGGTATTACATCTAATGAAACTGGTTCTGGAAACGTTACCCAGGTTACTACTCTTGTAGGCCCCTCTCTTCAAAATGATCCTATGGCGCAAAAGATCTTGCAAGAGATTCAAGCCTCAAAGCACCAAGTGGCAAACATACTTGGAAATGAAACAGCTGCAACAATTAACAATGAACTGGTACAACAGCAAAGAGTGGCTGCTGCAAGCCAGCTCAAGCAGGACCTGACAGCGCTTCAACAATCTAATGCGGCCAACACTCCTAGTGTATCCTATGCTTCCTTCCTTGCTACGATACCAAATAACAGTACGCAGGGAGTCTTTGAGGGAGAATTTAATTTCATGCAGCAAAGAGTAGCTGCTGCAAATTCTGCCATGCAAAACGTACTTGCTAGTGGTGGAAGCTTGGACCAAGCAATGCAAACATTTGACAACTATGCAGCAGTAAACCACGCCCAAGTCGTACAGATAAATGACAATCTTAACGTCGAGTATGGTCTTGCAAACAGCAATGTACAGTCATGTTTTGACAGCAATGGGGATCTGACAGTTGTTAATGGAACAAATCCATGCATTGCAAACTTGGAGAACAACTCTACCAATGGCATCCAGATAACATCAGTGCAACCAACTGACCAAAATGGAAACCCCGTCTCAACATTTACCCGAGGCCAGAACGGCTATGTCAGGGTAAATATTTCATCAAGCTATGCTGTTCCAACTCTTGTAACTATAGACCTCTTTGATTCAAACCTTGATACCTTGGGTACAGGCTCAGCACAATACACGATAAACCCTGGTACTTCAGAAGTAGTAGTTCCATATTACGTACCAACCCAGGCCTCTACAGGCCTTGCCAGCATATACGCTAACGTATTAACTGCTTGGCCAAATAAGGGAGGTACATCAGAATCACATGAATTATCATATTTTGTAGGACTCTTGTAGGTATGGCAAATTGAAAACATCATCACTAGTTGCAATAGTTGTCCTGTCTCTTGTAGCTCTTGCTATACCAAGCTCTTATGCACAGCTGGGCAACGAATCAATTACTATCAACACACAAAAGGCTGCATATGGTCCAGGGGATATAGTGAACATAACAGGTTTGGTCAATGACGGAACTCCTGGCCAACTTGTTGCAATCCAAGTAAAGGATGCAAAGGGAGATCTGATCCTGATTCGAACTGTACAGGAAGATCAGAATGGAAACTTTAACCTTCAGTTCAAGGTGCCGCTTACTGCTTCTCCGGGTAGCCTGAACATAACGGCTAGTGCAAGAATTGACGGATTTGTTATCACTCAAAGTAAAGATACAACAACTCCTGTGCCAGAGTTTCCAGCATCTGGAATTGTACTTGCCGCAAGCATTGCATCACTTATTTTTTATGGAATAATATCTAATCGAAGACTGGGCATAAAGCTGGGTGGAGTAAAATGAAGTCACTAAATCTTTACGTTATCACAGCAATAGGCATTGGAGTAATTGTAACATTTGGAGCAATTGTATCGCTCTCTCCTCATACATTCAACCTAAACCAAAACTATCAATCAAACTCTGCAAGTACGCCGCCATCCATGCTCTCGCTTAGCGTATCTGTGAATTCCACTGAAATAAAGGCAGGGCAGGGGGTTGCAATGGATATTGTACTTGCCAACACGTCACCTGATGTACTAACCATAAATCCACAACATAATTGGCCTGTAAGACAATGGAGCATACTGCCTTGTCTATTTCATCTGCCCTTTGGCATGGCCTTGTTTGCAGGGAATTATTCAGTAGATAACATGACTGAAGGCAAGCGCCTGCCATTTTACCAGACAGGTGTCTACATGTGCAAGACAATTGGTATCGTGGACTATGTCTTCCAGCCTTCAAGCAACAAGGCAGTAATTGAGACATTCAATTCGACAAACTATCAAGTCCCAATGCAGTATCATATAGCATTTGACGGATACTATCAGGGTCAGAAATTCCAGACACTCACGCCTGGGGTATACACTCTAGTGGGAGATGACGAGTGGGGCCATCTATTGATAAATCATTTCACAGTAACCAATTCAACAAGCTAAAGATTGTTACTATACACAAGAAAATCTACACTAGTTTTTTATACATGCTTGATGAATTGATGGTATAATGCTGGAATTACTAACTTACGCGTTGGCATTTCTGGCAAACTGCATTCATAACTGTGCTGGTTGCTAGATAAAAAATTCTAAAATGCTCTAAAGCCTACTGGTCTGCACAATTCCGGATGTTCTCTGAGATACATAATTTTTTCAAGCATCTGTTGCTTCTCTTGTGGAAATGTTCCGCCTATTGGATATGCATTGGAGCCATGGTTGGCTCGGAAAATTACCGGAGTCTTGGGTTCCATCTTGCTCACAAGAGACTCTAGCTCGTCGAGCGCATCAGAGTCGTCAATTGTCAGGAAAGGTTCCTTGAACTTGGTAAGGAACTCTTCGCGTATTCCTTTGTCAAGATGCAAAGTCAGTGCTCCCACGTAATGAGGAGAGGTGACGCTGAGAATCTTTGCAGTGTCTTCAATGTGTTGTTTTGAGTAGTTTTTCCCGCCAAGGCCCAAAATCACCATGCATGATATGGTATAGCCAGAATCCTTTGCCTTCTGACATGCCTTTATGATTGTCTGGCTAGTTGCACCCTTTGTTATTTTTTTCAGTATGATATCAGAGCCTGTCTCTATTCCAATATAGAACATGGTAAGCCCAGCGCCGTAAAGTTTTTTCAGATCCTCTGTAGATTTTTCCAAAATATTTTTTGGCATGGCATAGCACGAAATTCTCTCAAGATTTGGAAACTTGCCTTGTATGTAATCTAAAATCTGCAGCATTCTCTCTGTTGACAGGTTTAGCGCATCGCCGTCTGCAAGAAATATTCTTGTAGATCCGGCCATGTGTTTTGAAGCAAGATCAATTTCCATCTTTATCTCATCCCATGACCTCTCCTGGTATTCTTTTGTTCTATACATGTCGCAGTACGAACATTTGTTAAATGAACATCCAAGCGTTACCTGAAAAATAAGTGACTTGCCCTCTGATGGCGGTCTATACAGAGGATAATCATAGTCTAGCATCAGGCTCAGTTATGGTGCAATCCAATTTATCAGTTATTCTTTTGACCTCATGTCATTTCTTCCACTTGGTGACAAGAACTCCATACTTAATGCCTAAACTTTACAATTGTCAAAACACCGCAAAGATGTTTTAATTAGCTAGTGGTACAGGAAGGCATCAATGCCTGCAGACCCCTATGCAAAGCGCCTTCTCTGGTTTGTGTTCATGGGAGCAAAAGGTGGATTGAACCGGATAAGACTCATCTCTGTCATACGTGAAAGACCGCTCAATGCAAACCAACTGGCAAAAGAGTTGGATTTAGACTACAAGGCAATACAGCACCATATCGGGGTGCTTGAAAAAAATAACCTCATAACGCGTGTAGGGGAAAAATATGGCGCGACTTATTTCATATCTACATTCTTGGAGGTCAACTTGGCAGCATTTGATGAAATTGTAACCAAATTGGAAAAAAGTAAATAAGCTTTGTGAGGCTGAAGTTTTTTACAGATGGAACTCATAATGACTGCAAGCACAATTGTCTCAAGCGCCAACATGGTAGTGTTGGGAATACTGATGGCAGTCTTTGGCAAGATGTATTCAAAAACAAAGGCACAGCTTCCACTGGGCATGATATTTTTCTCAGGTCTGCTCTTCTTGCACAATGTAATCACAGTTTATGCATATTTCTCAATGATGGAACTTTATGCAGTGGCTCTTCTGCCATATCTTTTGGCAGTGCATGCAGCAGAGCTTGCAGGAATCTTGATACTTTTGAAAATAACATTGCAATAGATTTAGTTTATTTGTAACTAGAACAAAGCCAATCTGTGAAGCAGCAATACAAAGAATACCTGAGGCTTAACAAAAACATTCTACTTGGATTTTCTGCATCAATTGTAATTTCAGCCGTCGTGGCTCAGTTACTGTCAAACCAACAAAGCTATGTTAACACAACAATAACTCTTGTTGTTGATTATGTCGTATATTTCACAACTTTTGGTGCCCTGTTTTATTTCGACAACAAAAAAAAGTACATGCTAGAGTCAGGCGAGGTTGACAGGACAGGTCTGAGAAGAGATCTAATAAAAATAATCTCATCGCTTGGAATAGGCGAAGTCATCTATACAATTTGTAGATGGTCACTGCAATATTACCTGCTGACAGATTCCTATGAAGCATATCTTGCATCTCTTGTGTCACAGTCCATCTCAACTTGCATCTACTTGGTAACAATAAACTTGAGCGTCAAACTAATGAGATTGTACAAGGATGCTTAGCATATTTGTCGACGGTTCTGGCGGGCCGGATTCAGGGTTTGGATTCTTTGTCAAGGAGACTGGAGAATCATTTTACAAAAAGGAGCCGGGCATAACAAACAACCAAGCTGAATACATGGCAATAATTGCTGCACTGAAAAAATGTCTTCACTCGCAAGATGAGATTGTAATATACAGCGATTCCAAAAATACCGTATCTCAGATAAACCACGAGTTTGCAATAAACAACAGCCAACTACGATTCCTTGCAATGGAGGCCTGGGGACTTGTTGCAAAATGCAAGAATCTGAAGATAACGTGGATTCCAAGAGAGAAAAACCTAGCAGGAAAAATGCTTGGAAGCTGAACCACGCTGTCCGGGGCAACTGCGGGATCTTGGATAAACTTATTATATATAACAATTTGAAACCATCTCGTTAAAATGACTGATTCTTTCTTTCTTTCTCCAAAATCAATTGCCATAATTGGCGCATCAGACAAAGAAGGCAGTGTTGGCAGAGCAATCACATCAAACATTCTCAAGGGCTACACTGGTAAAATTTTTCCAATAAGCCCAACTCGAGAAACAGTCTTTGATAAAAAAGCCTACAAGAGTGTTCTAGATGTAGCAGAGGAAATAGATCTTGCAGTGGTGGTTACAAAAAACGATATAGTGCCTTCTGTCCTTGAGGAATGCGGAAAAAAGGGAATCAAGGGCGTAATTGTGATCACCGCTGGATTCAAAGAAGTAAACGAAGAGGGGGCAAAGCTTGAACGAAAGTTGGCAGAGATCTCAAAACAATACCATATCCGGATAATTGGGCCAAATTGTCTTGGTGTCATGAATCTGGCTCCTCAAACAATGATGAATTCTACTTTTCTAAAGGTAACACCCAAGTCTGGCGGAATTGCACTAGTTTCACAAAGTGGCGCTATCTGTGCAGCACTGGTGGAAGATGCCAGTGCACAAGGAATAGGATTTTCAGCTGTAATCAGTATGGGAAACAAAGTAGACCTAAACGAGGTTGACATGCTAAAAATGTTAGCAGAGCATGATCAAACCAAGGTCATTGTCATGTATCTTGAAGACATGGCAAATGGAAGAGAATTTCTCAAAGTGTGCAAACAAATCACAAGACTAGGCCAAGCTAAAAAACCAGTTCTTGTTTTAAAGTCAGGACGAAGTCTGGAGGGTGCAAAGGCTGCCATGTCTCATACTGGAGCACTTATGGGTTCTGACGAGATCTACGATGCACTGCTCACACAGGCAGGTGCAATTAGAGTTGACACCATGGAGGAGTTGTTTGACTATGCAACAGCATTTTCAAAGCAACCGCTTCCAACAAAAGGGGATCTAGTGATTGTGTCAAATGCAGGAGGGCCTGCAATTATTTCAACAGATGCATGCTCAAAGCTTGGCATCAAGATGGCAAACATAGAAGACATTAGACCTCAGATTAATGCAGTTATTCCACCGTGGGGCACATCAAGAAATCCAGTTGATATTGTAGGCGATGCAGATTACAACAGATTTGATCATGTCCTAAATCTAGTTCTTGCTCACAAAAATGTCGGCTCTGTAATTGCAATGTGTACCCC
>JBARDK010000011.1:0-9541 GCA_049795075.1 Nitrosotalea sp.
GGTTGAACCCGGTGTTGGGGAGTTTGCGAACTTTTGCAAAAGCAGTCCTATCCTGGTTCCAGCTTGAACGCTTACGGGATTGTCTACCGTATATGTCAAAGTCGGAGCTGTATCACCGCTGTCATTAACAGCTGATGTACCTGGTCCAAGACCTGAAGCTATTGCAACCTTGCCTTGTGGCAGAACGGTACCTGATGGAAATCCCATGACTACTTTTCCTATTGTGCCGGTGGTTGCAGTTGTGAATTGTACAACATAGTTTGCTGTCGCACCTGCAAAGCCTGTAGAGGGCTGGGCTCCCGTAACAGTCAGCGGAGCTGCCAAAACGACATTGACTGATGCTACTGTGATTGCAATACCGGCAAGAGCAATCAAGATTACATGCAGCAATTTAGGTTTCATTTGTACTGGACTGATTGATATTATCATAGTTAGGTTTTTTTAATTTGGAATTGGGATTGCATGAAAATTTATTTGTATTTGCAACCCGAGTTAATTTGTTTTTTTTTTTTGGATACAGGATAGATATCAAATTATTAAATCTCTGATTGCCTGCAACTAGGTTTGCCAATTTTTGAAATATTAGTTTTGCTCAACAAGGTTTCTGTTATTAGTTTTTGACATTTAGTTTGCATGAATTCAGACTGGCAGTTCTGAGCCCAAAGATTCGAGCCCCATCCAAAAGATGGGATCAAAAAGTGCAAAATCTTCAGTACTAACTATATCCACAACATGCGAATGCGGCTATACAAATTTGAACTTCATAGTTTAAAGATCGTCTAGAAAAATCATCAAAGTCTGTAAATGTCTCACACAGATTCTTCATTTTGTGTCTGATCTGAAACATTCAATTAAACTCAAAGCTGAGAAACCATTAAAATCCCAAAATGTTGCATAAGGATTTCATTTCATGCCTGTTATGAAACGTTTCTCTAAAATCTAACTTTTAATTAGGTACCACTACGACTTTCCTTAAATGGCTGAATTGACATGCGTTGGCTGTGGTCCTGGAGATCCAGATCTTCTTACCGTAAAGGCAGTAAAGGCCATTCAAAGTGCAGACGTAATAATGTGTCCCACTTCAAGGGAAGGCAAAGAAAGCATTGCATATTCCATAATATCATCGTTGGTTGACAAATGCAAAAAACCTGACATTTTGAATCTTGTATTTCCTATGGTGAAGGACAGGGAGATCTTAGAGAACACATGGGAAAGCAATGCACGCATAATAGCTGATAAAGTAAAAGATGGGAAAAACGTTGTATATCTTACAGTGGGAGATCCTTCGCTATACAGCACATGGATTTACTTGCAACGCGAACTCCAGTCAAAATACCCTGAGATCAAGATAACAGTAATACCTGGAATAGTATCCATGTTTGCTTTTGCCTCCAAGGTGGGAATCAGCATAGCAGAAGGGGATGAAACAGTTGCCGTGATACCTGCATGCTATGACCTTTCTAGAGTAAAAGAGACTGCAAAGAACTGCGATACCATGATATTTCTAAAAGATGGCAGATATTTTGATCAAGTCATTGTACTACTCAGAGAAGCTGGCTTTCCTGACAGCTCACTTTTTGCCATAGCACAAGACGTAGGAACAAATGAGGAGATTGTAAAGAAATTAACACTTGGTGAGGTCACAAAGGATACCTTGACTAGCAAATATTTTTCAATCATGGTGGTCAAGCGTGCGTAAAGTATACTTTGTTGGCTGCGGCCCAGGTGACCCAGAACTCATCACTGTAAAGGCCAAAAAATTAATCCAGAAAGCTGATGTGGTAGTATACTCGGGTTCATTGATCCCACCTGAGATAGTCAAGCTCTGTAAAAGAGCAGAGTTGCATGATGCTGCAAAACTAGTAAGAGAAGATATTTTCAAGATTCTACGGGATAATGCGTTGAAAGGAAAACTGGTTGTGAGATTGCATGATGGAGATCCTTCAATCTATGGTGCAATACGAGAGCAGACTGACAATCTCAAGAAGGAGGGAATAGAGTTTGAGATAGTACCAGGAATTACTTCTTTCTTGGCATCTGCTGCAGCGCTAGGCTGTGAACTTACATTGCCTGGTGTTACGCAAACCATAATTGTAACAAGGGCAGAATCACGAACCAAAGTTCCAACAAGAGAGAAAATCTCAGAGCTTGCAAAGCACAAAGCTACCATGATATTCTATCTGAGCGTTCATCTCATATCAGATATTGTTAAGGAAGCCATCAAGGGGGGATATCCAAAATCAACTCCAGTGGCAGCTGTATATCGAGCAAGCTGGAGCGATGAAAAAGTAATAAAAGGCACACTAGAAAACATTGCAAAAAAAATCAGAGACGAAAAAATTACAAAAACTGCAATCATAATTATCGGAGAAATTGTAAACCCAAAACACTATGAATATTCTAGACTATATGACAAAACTTTCAGTCATGGATATAGAAAGGCCAAAGTAATTTCATAGCGGAAATACTTTGTTTTTGATTCCTAATTTTTGCAACTTTTTTTGAAATATCTTGGTATTACCAGAGGCGAAGATCTTTAATTTGTGTATGCTTGATCTCTTACCATCTAGTAACGTTGCAACCTTATCGGCTACAACATCTGCTGAATCAAGAAATGTTACATTAGGAAAAATCTCTTTTAACATTGGCAGAAGAAATGGGAGATGTGTACTAGATAGGGTTACCACATCAACTCCCTCCTTTTGAATTGGTTGTAGGCTTGCTCTAATCTGTTTTTTACAAAATTCTTTTTTTGAAGTAAATTTTCCAGATTCTACGAGCTCTACAAGTGAAGACGCATTAATTTTAATCACTCTAATTCCTTTGGGAACTTGTTTTTTGATGTAGTTTTGTAATTCTTTACTTTCAACAACTGATTTGGTGACAAGAACTGCTATTGAATTTGTATTTGTTTTTTTTACTGCATTTTCTAATGGTGGATAAACCCCTAAAATTTTTGATTGTTTTTTGAGGTTTAGCAAAAGTGAAGGTGTGTTTGAAGCAATCACTATCAAATCGGGTTCAAAATTTTCTTCCAATTTTCTAATGGTTGACTTTATAATTTTTCTTAACTCACTAGTAGATTTTGTACCATATGGAAAATTGTTCTGATCAGCAAAATAGATAATTTCAGTCTTGATCTTTTTTTGAATTGGTTTTATTATGGAAAGGGAACCAAGACCAGAATCAAATACTACTATCCTTGACACAATTTCAAACCGACTTTGCCAGATTTATTTTGTGAGCTTAATTTAGCCTAGAGTTGATGATAATATACACCGGCAATTAAGAACTAACTTTCAAACTAGCCACCATGACCGGCTTCGATAAGACCTGGACTCGTCCCGAGTCTGCAGGTTTAACCGAAAAATTACGTGAAACTGTAAAACCACAGGGAGCACTCAAACCTAGAATTGAGGGCGCTGTGAACAAATTACAGGGTCAAATATCGAAGATGGATTCTATGCTGACAAAGCTAAGACAAAGAGATGAACAGCTTTTCAAGCGAATCGTAACCGCCATGCAACAGCACGATGCGAGTACAAGCAGAGTTCTATCAAATGAACTAGCCGAGATACGAAAGGTCACAAAGATGCTAGGAAACGCCAGAATGGCACTAGAGCAAGTACAATTACGTCTAACAACAATACACGACCTAGGAGACGCAATGGTAGCAATAGCTCCTGCAATGTCAACCATGAAGGGACTCAAATCATCCCTTGGAAGATTTATGCCAGAGGCAGATTCCGAACTGAACTCTATGACCCAGACACTCAATGGACTAATGATGGACTCGCTAGCAGGAGGAGACTTTAGTGTAGACTCTGATGTCTCAAGCGAAGAGACAGACAAGATACTACAAGAAGCATCCGCAGTTGCAGAACAACAGATTGGCGACAGATTCCCATCAGTTCCATCACCCTCCGGCGTATCGTCACAATCAACATACGAGTAGGGAAGCTCGGATGGGGAAATGGGCGAGAACGTCTTCTTTTTATCTTATAAAAAATTTAGATTTTCTTTAATGTTAAAGATTCATTTAGCATGATCTAGAAATTTTCTAGCCTTTGTAAATATCATTGACCACTGTTTCCATGTTAGTCTACCTGTCTGAGTATTTTGTCTGCTTGGATGGTATGAGCATATTATTGTCAAATGTTGGTGTGTAAATGATTTGCCATGGGAAAAATCAACGCCCTTTATGTGTAACAGTTTACAACATGTATCAAAGGCTATCCTGCCAAGACACACTACTACTTTGACTTTTTTTAACAAAGAAAACTCTTCAATCAAATAGGGAAAGCAATTTTCAAACTCTTCTTTTGTGGGTTTATTTTGCGGTGGAGCGCATCTGACTGACGCAGTGATATATGTATCAATTAGTCTGAGCCCATCATCAGCACTAAGACTTGTTGGCTGGGAAGCAAAACCGTTTTCATAAAGCGCTTTTGCGACCCAATCACCGGAACTGTCTCCTGTAAACATTCTTCCAGTCCTGTTACCACCGTGCGCTGCTGGGGCAAGGCCTACGATAAATAATCGTGCGTGAATATCTCCAAAACCGGTAAGAGGCCTTCCCCAATATCTCTCATTATTGAACCGTTTTACTTTATCATCTGCAATTTTCCTAATATAAGATGCAAGTCTAGGACACTTTTTGCATTTTATTATGTTAGAATTTAGTCTCTGAAGAGATTGTGTCAAAAAATCAACTCATGGTTCTAAACCTAGATTTTGTAAAGTATAGGGTAATTGACAATGCAGTAGGAAGTATTAATGCAGGCAATGGAAATTCTGGAAGAGACTTGTCAGGAGAGATCATTGTCCCCCACTGACTAGGGCTTGGAATCTTCAGAGAACTAATTTGACCAATATCTTGTGGATATGAATAAACTATGTTAGAATGAGAATCATAAACCCCAATATAAATTCCATAAATGTCTGATCTTCCAACCAGATCAATTGGAATTCTAAATTCATATGATGTATGCGGAATAGGGGTGTATCTATCATTTTGATCCGAGATGCCGCCGATTGCAATAAAATCATTGGGGCTTGGAATTATTTTGTAATGATTTGTCAACTCTAGGGGTGATCCTCCTTGCAACACAAAAGAATTTTTACCATTTAGTACTGAAATAAAACAATAATCGTTAGAGTCAGGTATTTGCGGTTTGCTGTCATTTGCCTCAAGGCATATGATTGCCTTATCTGCATTTTTAACAAAATTAGTTTGAGTCAATGCATCAATCATAAAATATAGATAATTATCCTGATGAGCTGATCTGAGTTCTATTCTTGTAGTATCATTGTATGCCAAGTCATTAAGACTTGATTCCTTCCATTCTGTATAAAATGTCCATTTGCCATCAAAGATTACATGATTTAGAGTGGCAGTCTTTGTAATTAGTACCTGATCATCTGCAAAAGCATTTGGTGAATTCTCAAAAAAAACAAAAACTGCGATAAAAGAGAGAATCAAAATAGTAAAGTTGTTGTAATTTTTTCCACAATATATTGCCATGGAATTATTTTTAATGATAACGATAAAAGCATTCGTTCAATTCCTACTGGCTTTCAATTAATGTTTATATCCAAAAAGAAAGTGTAGAGTACAGATCCTAGAACTTGAAAAAGAAATCTATTGTAGGAATTGGGATTGGAATCGCAGTAGCATTTGCAATACTGGCAATTCTTTCCAGTTCCACCTTAGCATCAAATACTGGTATAGCACCATCGAATACAACCACGGGAGGGCCGTCGTCCATTCCTATTGCCAATCCACCCATCTCTACCCCCATTACTCCCGCAAAGAAGAGTTATACCGTTGAATTGAATGAAAGTGTTGGTATAGCCACAAAGTAAGATCATGCCAAATTGGTCATTATTATCAATGATATTTTCCATGATACTTAATATCCTCAGACCAGTACTGGAAGCAAATGCAACGCTATACAACCATAGCACTGTTCAGCGCTATTGCGCTTTCAGTAGGTATTCTAGGAGTCTACGGACTGACTTCAGTACCTTCCACGTTGAAAGCACAATCTGACCCGCAAACCATAGATGCAGTTCCAATGCTGGGACATGTAACTATGACTGTAACAGATCCTCACGGAAACATAGTGGCATATCATCAAGGAGATAACATTGTGGTACGCCAAGCTGAAGACTGTTTATCTGAGAAAATCTTTGGTGCATCAGCTGCAAATGCTGACTGCCACACTGGTGGTGCAGCATATACTGCAATCGCACTTGGTAATCAATCAAGTCCTTCTGCTGCAGCAGCAACAGACACAGCTCTTGATTTAGAGATCGGAACATCAGTTGCCAGTCTTGATAGACAAGCTGCTACAATAACACCGACTCAGTCAACAGGATCAGTACCAGCATCAGTTTTGTTACAAGCAACATTTACGAATAGCGCGGTCACTGCAAAAACGATAACCGAATCTGGCATATTCAACAGTACAACAGTTAGTGCTGTAGGATTATTTGCCCACCAGACATTCACTGGAGTAACTCTCAATTCGGGAGATTCGCTGACAGTAAAGTGGACAGTAACAATCGCAAGTTAGAACACGTCCATTTTTTTTGAAAAGGACATCCTACCATATTTTTATTATCAACCACATACAAAAATTAACTAGATTCGCAAATCTTTCAAAATCATTTCTGATAATTAATTCTAAAATTTGCAATAAAACCAATCCCAAACGGATTACAAGCAACTGTTGACTTTACTAATTACTATTTAACAAATTTTGTATCAAGGAAACATTTTTAGCTCGAATTAGACATAATAAAACAGATACTGAATATCCTCAGAAAAACAACAGAAAACGAGAGAATACGAGATTATTCTATATCGTATCATGGTTTTTCAAGGTCAGATGAAGCAAAAACAAGCACAAGTGATGCAGATTTGAGGTGTGAAGAAGCAATAATGAAGGACAGAGAACAATTTGGAAGGACACGAACCAGTTTGATGAAGTATCTTAGGGCAGAATACGGCAAGAATGTGGCAGACAGGGCACTACGTAGAATCAACAAGAAAAGAAAAGAGAATTAGAGTGCGAAGAGGCAATTATGTCTGAAAAAACTAGGTTTGGAAGGGTAAGAAAGACCTTCATGGAGTACATGAGAGAAGAATATGGCTCAGATATTGCAGATAGAACTCTTTGGAGAATTAATAGAAGAAAAGCAAAATCCTATTTTCATAAGAGATAGTAAAATAAATCCAATTACAGTATGGAAGATAATCTATTTTGAATGCTCATTCCACGAATCTATGATTTCAAATCCCCCTCCTAATATTTTTGCTATGAAATCATATCTTTTCTCATCATTGGAATTTTCAGAAGTATATTTGAGATCGAGAGTCAAATACCACTCTTTGATACAAATTTCATATGGAATCTTGAAAATTATCATCCTCTCTTCGTTAGGCATAAAGACAGATTCCTGACCAAAGTTAGAATTATCAAGAGAGAGTCTTTCTGGTTTCTCATTTGACCAATAGTATCTACTTGCCATCGTGGCAGGAATCTGACCAAAGTTCTTCACAGTTAACAAATAATCAACTTCCTTGATTACGTATACCTCAAGAGGTTTGTTCTTTATTTCCGATGCCGGAACAATACCTTGACTTGTATAATACCGTAAGATTTCGATCGCTGGTTTTGCAAGTCCAATCCAACTTCTAAACAATAACTTTCGCTCTCCTCTGAATTTCAAGGTTTGATAGCCAGTGAAAAGAAGACTACCCACTGCAACAATGATCGAAATTATTGGTGTGAGAAAAGAGTAGTCATCCATGCGTTTTGGATCCTTTCTCAGACTTTATTCTTTACGACAACTAGCTTATTTCTAGGAACAAAGAGGGGGTAAACCATTTTTATTGACTGTCAGTAAAAGGAGACGCCCCTTCTGTGTCTGAAAAATCCCGCAGTCTAGGTAATTACGGAGGTTATGATTTGTTGGAGACTTTTTTGGGATACCACTCGGGAGGAGGTGGAAATGGATTTTTTCTCCTAAAATCTTTTTCAGCTTCCGTGAACTGAGAATACCATGCCCATCTATCCTTTAACGGGAATTTAGGACAAGGAGTTGATAAAAAACCTGAGCTTCTTACTAATGGAACACTTAACATGAAGTTGGAATTTTTACATATTCAAATATCCTTTAGATTTTCTTCGATTTACTCTCCAAAGCGTCCTATCTACCATTTCTCTTCCATATTGTTCGCTCATGTACTACATGAAGATCTATCTATTCTTCCAAACTGGAATCTTCGTAATCATATAGAAGATTACGCAATTCAATGAACATAGGATCTCTCACCTTTGGGTTCGGACTTGTGAGACTCTGAAACAGTAACTTGGAAATGATCTTTAAATGATCATAAGTGCAGTGTGTTTCTATGTTTGTTTTCTACCTAATCCAAACAGAACTAGGCTTATGGATTCTACCAACTGCAAATATTTTGCGAGTATTCTTTGATTCTACATTATCAAATTTTTTGATTACACAGAAAGTGGAAGCATTAGGGTAATTTCTTATTGGTTTATCAGTATCAAATTCAACATAGTTTTTTAGATTAATTTCAAAATCTTTTGCAAGTTCTAGTTTATCAAAAACTAGAGCATGAGAATTCTTAGTTAGGCTTCCTGTAACGAGGGTTAATCTGGAGTCAATCTTTAACCAATTTTTCTTATCAACTGAATATTCTATTGCTTTAGAATTGTTCTTTGTGTCTTGCGCTGTATCGCTTGAATATAGTAAACAGTTCAACTCAACTTCATTCTTTCTAACTAGTCCATAGAATGATTGAACTTTGTCAGGATATGTTTTAAAGGAATTTTCTAGCCAAAACGTATAGCCAACATTCTCAATGTCTTTATGTTTCCTTTCAATAATTTCAGAAAATGATTCTCCAGCATGTCTACCAACTAGACTAAGAATTGCATATTTTTCAAATTCCAATTCAATCAAAAAATAGTAATCTTTTAGATTTTAAACTTTTTTTCTTTTCCCATACAATAATCAGATAATTTCATTAGGTAAATGGATGGTTTACTATTTTTACTGATTATCAGTAAATTCTTCTGCTATCAATTAGATAAAAATTTGAAAATTATTTTTGTAAATGAAAGCCAGAAAATTTTACTATATTTTTCTTTGAATAGATTTTCGTCGTCATCTGTTCATAATTTTCAGATCCTACAGTAAAAACAGCCCGTTCCAAAGTGGTATCTATGGTAGATGGAGATGCCATCATGGAACTCGATCTTACTTTGTAATTCCTTGCCCCTTAATGATTATCGTAATCTAACTAATTTTGATGATTGGTGGAATCCTTACTTGTAGAGTTTTGTCTACCCCAATGGTAATTGTAGATTTCAAATCACCACCAATCATTTTCTACAATTTCATTGAATATGACATTTCAGGTAAGGATTCAACCAACTTCAGAAATTGCATAGGGGAGAGAATTATTTGAAAGCAAAAATTTCTTCAATCTCTATCTTTTGTCTACTTG
>JBARDK010000012.1:0-2875 GCA_049795075.1 Nitrosotalea sp.
GTACCAAGGTGCGTCAGTCGTACTCGTAGCACTCAGACAATCTTCATAGGCTTTCATGTAATGCTTCCAAAATTTTCTCTCCTCAATATCGGCAAGGCTAAATTTCCAGTTCTTTTCGGGCTCATCAATACGCTTTAGAAAACGCTTTCGTTGTTCTTCTTTTGAAATATGAAGGAAAAATTTGATTACACGTGTTCCGTTGTGATGTAGATGATTTTCCAAGTTAACTATAGAATGATATCGTTGATGCCAAATTGTATGCTTATCCAATAATTTATTTGGAAGACCTTCATTGTGGAGAATCTCCGGATGTACACGAACAATCAGTGCCTCCTCATAATAAGAACGATTGAAGATACCTATTCGTCCCCTTTCAGGCAGACATTGAACAGTACGCCATAAAAAATCATGCTCAAGTTCCTCCTTACTTGGATGTTTGAAGCTGAACACTTGACAGCCTTGAGGATTAATGCCAGACATCACGTGTTTGATAGCGCTGTCTTTTCCTGCTGCATCCATTGCCTGAAAAATCAATAGCAATGAATAGCAATTTGATGCATAGAGAAGATTTTGCAAGGAGCTTAATTCTTCCACATGTTTTCTGAGGATCTGGTTATACTGTTCCTTTGATTCGTACATGGGTTTCACAGTTGTGGAATAGTTCCTGAGTTTGACCTTTTTTCCTGATAGTACAAGAAAATCTTTGGAATTTATTTTTATCATGTCATCTTTCATTTCCGCAGTCTATAAAATACGTAAATAAGCATAAAAGGTATCGTACCAAGCAAGAATGCAACGAGATGGTTTTGTACCAAGGATACCATGGCAAGCTCCAAACCCAAGAACAATGTAATCATAGCTGGGATTAAGCCAAATAATGTGAAGCGATGACTTCGCTCTTTAAACTTTTTAAAATCGATATACGGATATTCTAAATGGTGGTAAATTACTGGCATTATAAAAAGCGAGATTGATATAGTTATGGAAAATAGTGCCACCAAAAGTATGATCTTGTCAAGCAGATCAAAACCACTCGAAGATTCAATTGAGATATTTAACAGAAAACCAAATAGAAAAGCTGAAAACGTTGTTAAAAGTGCGCTTTCCCTGATTATTGATCCGTAATCCTTTGTCAGATCGTCTTTGTCTGCACGTTCATCATTATCTTTGTTAGACAACCTAACTCTAGTTGAGTTTCTCCCATATTAAACAAACCAGCAAAATTTCATTTGTGATAACTAGATTCCCAATAAAGATACCGTTTCTCCGTCTTTGTCAGAAGCAGGTCATTTTTGCAAGACGGTATCGCCTAGTAGGCCTGATACTTGTCGCCAAGCTCAAGCGAGGCTATCTTTAGTTTCAGTACCTCGTTTGCGCCCTCGTAGATGATTATTGCCCTAGAGTCTAAAAAGTGCCTTGCCACCCTACTTGTCTTTTGATATCCAAAAGAGCCAAATATCTGGACTGCCCTGTTTGCAGAGTCAAAAGCAGCATTGGTAGAATGCAGTTTGGCTATTGCTGCAAGCCTATCTGCCTTGCCTCGCAGTACAGAATATTCCTTGTCTTCGCGGTTTAGTCGTTCCTGCCAGTTTGGGTCCTTTTCCTTTAGGTTCTCTACATAATCATGAAGTTTTTGTCTTGTCATGGCAGCTCGATAAACAAGCCATCGTGAGCTTTCTATGTTCAGTATCATGGTACACAGATGTTCTTGGATTAGTTGTTTCTTGGCAAGTGCCGAACCGTGCTGTTCCCTTTTTTTCGAGTGTACAATGGATTCGTCAAGACAGTCTTTCATCACTCCTATAGCACCTGCCGCAACGCTCAGCCTGCCATCTATCAGCGCACTGTAAGCTATGCTCAGTCCTTTTCCCTTTGTTCCCAAAAGATTCTTTTTTGGAACAACACAATTTTCAAATGTAATCTCGGCATTTTTTATGCTAAGCAAGCCCATCTTGTTTTTCATTTCTTGTGCATGAAATCCTTTAGAGTCAGTATCCACAATAAATGCTGAAATTCTTCCATCTGGTCCTCGCGCATATGTAGTCATTACTTTTGCAATGGTTCCATTTCCCACCCAGTGTTTCTTGCCGTTTAGAATAAAATTATCCCCACTTTCCTCAAATTTTGTAGTCATTGAACCAGGGTCGCTTCCTGCATCAGGTTCAGTGAGTCCAAACGCCATAATGCTCTTGCCTGATGTAGTATCAGAAAGATACTGCTTTTTTTGTTCCTCGTTGCCCCAATTTTGTAAAACCATCTGGCCTATTGATACATGTGCAGAGAAAAAGGTTCGTAATGAATTTCCTTCCCTCCCTATCCTTTCGAGTGCAAATGCATACGTCAAGATATCGTAACCCAAGCCGCCATGTTTTTTTGAGATGGGACATCCAAGCATTCCAATCTTGCCAAACACTGGAACTATCATGTCGTTTGATTTTTCTTCAAGATAGCATTCTGTTTCATTGTCCCTAATGGTCTTGCAGGCTTGGTCTACTTGTTCGAGAAAATTTTTTTGCTCATCAGATACTTCAAAATTCATCTTTGAGATATTAGAGTATGACATGGATGTACTCTCTAGTCTTTGGGCAATAAGATTATCGAAGTTTTAGGCTTTTACGAGATCTATCTCTCTGACCGCATGCTTTGAGAGATCTACATGCAAGTCGGCGTGGGACGCATCCGTAAAAATAAGATTGCACCTATAACATTTCCACGCTTTTGAGCTCATGGTATTATTATGCAATTTTTATTTATAAGGATATTGAATGATTCGTCCATTTTTTACATAAAGAGAATTCTTTCAGTAAATTGTTCTATGAAATATAAAAATAACAATAACAAATTCTAAAATTCTCAACCATATACGACTCAGATC
>JBARDK010000013.1:0-10346 GCA_049795075.1 Nitrosotalea sp.
GTGCACTTGGTTCTGTCTGTATCATGTTGAATTGAGTGAGAAACAAAACTACAGCTGCAACACTAGTCACGGCTGCAATTCCAATGTAAGCATATTTTTTAGATTTCACTATATCCGAAGTTTTTCAAGCTTTAATAAAGGAATCTCAGAATTGATGAATCTTAATTAATCCCAACATGTGTCTTGTGGATGTTGCGCATAATATTGTGTGGCTTTGGTGTGGTAGGACAAAGTTTTGCAAAGCTTCTTCTTTCAAGATCTGAGGATCTTTATGCAAAACATGGACTCAAGCCTAGAATTGTTGGCGTGTTCGATAGTAAAGGCTCTGCTGCTTCTTCTGCAGGTATTGATCTAAACAGATTGTTAGAAGTCAAGAAAAAACATGGAGACATACGAAAGTATCACAACAAGGAAAAGGAAGCAAATGGACTAGATATGATAAATGGTATGGAGGCTGAAGTTTTAATTGAGACCACACCAAGTAACTACAAGGATGCAGAGCCTGGCATGTCACACATAGTGACTGCAATGAAAAAGGGCCTTCATGTTATCACAGTAAATAAGGGTCCTCTGGCACTTGCGTTTCCATCATTGATAGAATTAGCTACGTATAATCAGGTACAATTAAGATTCAGTGGAACTGTTGGCGGGGGCACTCCAATACTAGATTATGCAAAAAACAGCCTCAGAGGAGAAAGAATAGTTTCTTTTCAAGGTATTCTAAACGGTACAACAAATTACATTCTTACAAACATGGCTGGCGGTATGACGTTTAAGGCAGCACTTGCCGATGCAAAGAAGAAGGGATATGTTGAGGCGGATGAGTCACTGGATATTGATGGTTTCGATGCAGCAGCCAAGCTTGTAATACTTGCAAACTGGATAATGGACATGAAAGTAACCATCAAAGATATCAAGAGAACAGGGATTAGAAATGTATCAACTCCTGATATTAAGAAAGCATCTGCTAATCGTGCCGCAGTCAAATTAATCGCATCGTGCAATAGAGACCTAGAGGTAGCTCCAAGAGAAATACCTGTAGAGGATCCGCTTTGTGTCAACGGAACATTAAATGCAATTACCTTTAATTCAGAACATTCTGGTCAACAGACCATAATTGGACGTGGCGCCGGAGGCATGGAGACTGCAAGTTCCATATTGCGTGACTTGTTGGACATAAAACAGGAAATGTCTAGAGTTTGAAATCACATCCACTATCTAAAACTGACAGCAGTGATATTCTAGAAGCAATTGTATCCCAGTGGAAAATAGAGTTACCAAAATTAAAGACATTAGTGAAATATGAGATTGATGATGAAACGGCCATAATTACAGGCGATAGTTTGATGGCAATTAAAATTGGTGAAACATATCTTCCATTTCTTTCCGAAACTTCCTTGCTTGAAAAATTTCCGAAAATCATGGTAGATGCAGGTGCAATAAAGTTTGTATGCAATGGAGCAAATATCATGCGCCCAGGAATCAAAAAATATACTGACTTTCAAAAGGATCAAATCATATGCGTTACAGAGGAAACGCACAACAAGTTTCTTGCAATAGGAAAATCCCTCATATCAAGCGATGAGATGCCCAACATCACAAAAGGAGAAGTAATCAAGAATTTACATTACATCTCAGACAAATACTGGGAATCTGCAAAAACGATAAAAAAGTAACTAGTTTTCGGTGGACTCTCTTGCCCCATTCTTGTCAATAACTAACACATCAATGCCATCGCCGCTTGCCGCATCTCGCATTATAGCAGACTTGATTGATTTTACTGCAAGTGTTACTGCGTCCTTTTCCTTCATTCCTTTTTTGAACTCCTGATCCAATACTCCCAGTGCCATCTCTGCACCTGTACCTACAGCCGCATAATCATCTGGAAGAACAGAACCTAATGGGTCAAGTGTATAAATTGCAGCGTCACCATTAACACCACCAACAATTACCTGAGTAAGCAATGGATAGAATCTCCTTTCATACATGAGAGATGACATCATTTTAGCTACAGAGTTTGGCGCAATCTCCCTTTTGAGTTCCAGTTTTCGAATCTTTGTCAGTGCACGCATCTGCATTGCCAAAACCTGCATGTCTGCTACCATTCCTGCACAGCACGCGCCTACAAAATCTGTTATTTTAAAAGTCTTTTTTGTGCTTTTACTTACCACAAAATTTCCATAAGATATCCTTCTTTCGCTTGCTAGTACTATACCTCCGTCATAGGTTATTCCAACTGCCGTGGCACCTGGCATGTACATATAGGCCATAATTGAACTGCTAAATGAGCACAATAAAGGCCTTTCTCTAAATCACTTGTGATCTGAATCTTCTTGCAGTCAAGATCAGACACTTTAGCCAACATGCAAAAAATCATTCCACCCAAGATTTCCCCCACTAGGCACTGAATTTTTTTATTATTTTACACATACATTTTGTCGTCTTTTTTAGCAGGTCAATTCTTGCAAATTCATTAGGTGAGTGGATCCTTGCGTAGACATATGTACTCCCAATTGAAATGCACGGAGCCTTGAGCACTTTGGAAAATGAATGCATTGGTCCTGTCCCAGCAGATGAGACACTTATTATTGACGTTCCAAAAGATTCGTCTGCTGCCTTCTTTACTATCTTTACAAATGGATCAGATATTTTAGTTCTGGAAGCTGCTTCCCCATGAATCATTTGTATTTTGACATCCTCGAATCCTTTGTCTTTGAGATGTCGCTTTAGTCTAGATAGTTGTCTTAGAGGATCCATTTTAGGAACAAGTCTAAAGTCAATTTTTACTAACGCTTTTGACGGTAAAACTGTTTTTGCTCCTGGTCCTTCCCACCCAGATGAAAATCCCGCAATGTTGCAAGTAGGGTCACCCACCACTGCCTTTCGTATGTCTATTCCTTTTTTATCTCCCACAAATCTCTTTATACCATATTCTCTTTTGAACGACTTTTCATCAAACGGTTCCAGGGCAATTACACCAAGTTCCTCTTTTGTAAAATTATCAACTTCCCTATACCAATCTTTAATGAGAATTAGTCCATTTTTGTCACGTAGTGTTTTCAACGCCCCAATCAATCTCCAAGCTGGATTTTCAATTAAGACAGCTAGGCTGGAATGAGCGTCACGAATAGATTCCTGTACAGAAAGCTCAACATACAACAGGCCTTTCATACCAAGACTGATTACAGGCCTATCTTTTTCATCAACATATCCAAATTCCCAGATTATGCCATCGCATGACATCTTCTTTTGGTATCTTTTTAGATATGCTTCAACATGCATACTGCCAATTTCTTCTTCACCTTCAACTAGGAATTTTATGTTGCATGGTACATCACCAGTTGTTTTGATAAATGCTTCAACTGCTTTGATTCTGGTGATTAGTTCTCCTTTATCATCAGCCGAACCACGACCATAGATTTTGTTCCCTCTTATCTTGCCGCTAAATGGCTTATCATTCCACAATTCAAGAGGCTCTTCTGGTTGAACGTCATAATGATTGTAGAATAGGATTGTTTTGTGTGGGTTTTTCTTCGACTTGACTTCGCCATAAACTACAGGAGGGATGTTTCTACCTAGCCTTAGTATTTCTGCTTTGATTCCAGATTGACCCATTATTCTAACCACTAGTCTTGCGCATTCCTCCAATCCAAGATTTTTTGCAGAGATACTGGGTTGTTGAATTAATTTCTGCAAGTCAGAAATTAATGCCGACATGTTTTTGTCTACATATTGTTCCTGCATACAAAATCACTTTACTCTATCAAACGATTTCATTACCACTGGAATAAAATCCAAGAGGTCTGTTGCTACAATATGAAAACCGTTTTTCTTTTGTGCCAGCGCACCTGCTTTTCCATTTATGAACACAGCACTAGCTGCAGCCTCTACTGGTTTTCGGTTCTTTGATAGCATTGCAGCTACTACCCCAGAGAGAACATCCCCCGTACCGCCCACAGTCATTGATGACAGGTTCTTTGGATTGATGAACGTTTGTGTCCCATCTGAAACAATGTCAGTCGGTCCCTTGAGCAGCACGGTTATACCATTTTCTTTTGCATGTTTTTGCACCATTGTGGTTCTTTGCTTTACATTATCCGGAGGAATCTCTCCAAACAATCTTTTGAATTCACTAGCATGAGGAGTGACTGTAACTTTTTTATCTTTAATTTCAGGAAGAATTTCAGGTATGAGAGCGCTTGCGTCAAGAGATAACATAACTGCTCTGTCAAGTAGATCTTTTACTAGCATCTTTAATGCCTCTCTATCTTGAATTCCAAGTCCCATACCGATAGTTGCAGAATCAAGTTCCTTTGGGATTATTCCAACTAACTTTCTAGCTGCGCCTCTTGTAAGCTTGACATCAACCAATGGAATTACAATAAGATTTGGAGAATATGCTCTTGTGGATGTCACATGGGTTTTAGGCACACATGTGTAAACTAGATCAGCTCCTGCTCTGAGCGCTGCCAGTGATGAAAGAATTGGAGCGCCGTGATATAGATAACTTCCTCCAACAACTAACACTTTTCCGTTTTCTCCCTTTCTTGACAAGGATTTTCGTGGAGGAATAAAATTTTTGACAATCGTAGCCTGCAGTATTTTGGCCAACAAATGTCCTATTTTTTCACGCCGGATAAACCTTCGTCTTCTACAGATTCTTCCATAGACTCTTCATCAGACGCATCTTTAGTTTCTACTATACTTGGTATTACTCTTCTAAGATCTTTTGGTGTAGTAACTTTCCGAGCAAATGCAACATAGGTGGTGTGCCCAATACCTCTGAAGGAATGGCGTGTCTTACCGTCCCTAGCTTCTATTGTTCGCACAATCTGCTCAGTAAACTCCAAATCAAAAAAATCATTTTCCCGCAATGCGGATGCAAGTTTCTCAAGTTGATTCATTGTTGGGCATATTGCCACAAAATATCCACTGCCTTTGAGCATCTTTCTTGCTTGTGGAACTACGGTCCAGGGATCCCCCAAGTCCACTACAACCATATCTACATCTGTTTGTGGTACTTTCTTGATGTTTTTGATATCTAACTTTTCCATTGTGACATGTTTTGAGATTCCGGCTTTTTCGATGTTTTTCCTTGCTATTGTCATAAAGTTTTCATCTACATCATATGTGTACACATGACCACGCGGTTTTACTATACTGGCAAGAAAAGTAGTAAGGGAACCACTCCCAGTACCAATTTCAACAATTGTTTGCCCACTTTGCAATCCTGTTCGTGCAGCAATGTAACCCAGATCTTTTGGATAAACTATCTGAGTACTGCGCTGACTTTTCATGACATAGTCATATACGGTTGGCTCTAAAAGATAGATTATCTTGCCTTTATTGGTCTTGATTGCACTTCCATATTCTTTACCTATTACTTTTTTATGATCAATAATTCCGACATGAGTATGGAATTGTTGTTTTCGCGATACTTTCATCAGCCATTTCTTTGAATCATCGTAGAAGAACAACACGTTGTTGTTTTGTTTTATTTTCTTCACAACTAGACCTTATTCCATATGGATAATAGTATTTCCAAATTTCAGGGTTAGAATTACATCCTATGCGGTACATCAATACCTAACAAAGAAAGTGCCTTGACTAGAGTTTCTTTGAATGACCATACAAGACAAAGCCTCGCGTTGATCATTTCAGGAGATTCTGCAGTCAATACTTTGATGTGTTCATAGAACGAATTGAAAGATACTGCAAGTTCATGACAATATCTGGCAATTATCTTAGGAGACAGGTTCTTTGCAGAGTCTTCTACCTGTATGTCAAATTTACCAATTATTTTTACCAGGTTTCTCTCATAGGGTGTATTCAAATCATCAAAAGAGACATCAAATGCAGGCACTTTGCCAGATTTTTCAAGAATTCTCATAGATCTTGCGTATGCATATTGTATGTATGGCCCTGTATCACCTTCGAGACTTAGCGATTCTGTCATATCAAATGTGATTATTTTATCGAGATCTTGTTTTATCATGGCATATCGCAAAGATCCAACTGCAACCTGTTCTGCAATTTTTACAAGAAGTGTTTCATCAAGTTCTGGATTTCGCTTCTTTACTTCATCATACGTTTTTTTACAAAGTATATCCAAAACATAATCAGCGTTAACATAGATTCCCTTTCTGCCTGACATCTGGACAGACCTGCCTTCAGTTTCAAGATTAAGGGTTTTTGCAGTGTCTGAACTCAAAGTAACCGACTCATAGCCAAGATGTACATAGGATTTTCTCTCTGATTTGAAATCACAGATTATTTTTGTAATAATTTTTTGCAGTCGTGATTGTCTTGAATCAATAACTGTAATTACGGCATCGCCAGTGAAATTCAGTTTTGTTCCAGTATTTTCAAGAGTGGTCTCCCAAAGTATTCTGCCATTTTCCTGTACAGTGTACTGCGTATAGTAGAATGGATCCTCCAAGATACCTAGCTTCCACGTAGCATATGGAATGTCTTTTGCAATATAGGTGGCAATACCGTTACTTCTAATCAAAATCTTATCTTCTTCTGTTTCTGAATCAGATTTTATTACCCAACAGCCAGCATTCTTTCCTTCGTTTTCAAGATATATCAGTCCCATGGATTTCATTTTCTCAAGAACCACATTCCAGAGCCTAGAGCGAACTATTTGCGATTCAAAATTTATGCAATCATATGTTACTCCGAGTCGCCAACAAGTCTTGAGTTGTTCTTCTAGAACTCTTCGAGTTATTTTATCACCAAATTTTGCAATCTCAGAATTTCCTTCTTCAAGTTCTCTTAGTACCATAGTCCTTCTTTCTGCAAGAAGTGGTTCTTTCCCATATCTTTCAGTTATACTCACATATACAACATCACCACAATAATGATCAAATTTCTTATTCTGTGGAGGCTCGATATCAAAACCACCGTACTTGAAGCCAACGATGATATCTGCTACCTGAAGCCCAGAATCGTCTACATAGTTTAAAATCCTGACATCATAGCAAGCTTTGTGTAGAATTCTTGCCATTGTATCTCCAATTACTATATTTCTCACATGCCCAATGTGCAATGCCTTGTTTGGATTAACACTTGTATGCTCTACTACAATCTTTGAATTTTTTCCAAGATCAAACTTTCCATAGTCTTGTCTTACGGACAATTCCATAACGGATTTAATGAAAACAGGATAGTTTGCAACAAAGTTAAGATAGCCCGATGAATGGACATTTACTTCCGATATGAATATGCCCTTGTACTTTTGGTATTCATTTGCAATAGTCTCTGCTACTTCCGATGGCCTTTTTTTGAGTAGTTTTGCCAGCAAAAACCCAATATTACAACTTACATCCCCAAATTCCGGTTGGGATGCTTCCGAGAGATCAAATCCTACTATCGGATAGCCTAGATCATTTGAGATTTTTTGTATGTTAGATCGAATTTCATCGAAAAGAAGTCTTAGTGTCATGATATCATTTCACTAAAAGTTTTAGTTCAATCTTTTCAAGAGCTTCTATTATTCCGTCTCCTGCGTGACCCGGAACTGTAATTGTAGCATGAGATTTTACATCATCTGTGGCATTGCCTAACGCCACACTTACGTCAGCTAGTCCAAAAAGAGGCACATCTGTTTCACTGTCACCTATTGCAATGACATCTTGCTTGGTAGCGGAGAACATCTTCATAACTTCAAGGAATCCATTTGCCTTGTTAACCCCTTTTGAATTAATATGATAAGCATACATACTATCAGATAATTGCACATTAAAATTATTTTCAGTTAGAATCTTTTTTCCTAGGCTGACATCAAAATTTCTTTCAAGAACTACTTCAGTAATACGCGGAAAAACAGGCTTTTCAACTGCTTCAGGAATCTTGGTTTTAATGAATTGAAATGCCTTCAAGCATTCCTGTTTGTTTCCAATTAACCTGTGTTCATCTGGCCCAGAGGTAATAATTCCGCCATTCTCTCCTACTGCTATCCTTGTTGTCCCACCAAATACTGAGAGGACATAGGCCTCAATTGATGATCTTCCGGTCACGTAAATTACTTTATGGCCTAGTTTTACTAAATAACGTAGAGCTGCAAGTGCGTCAAGGTCAACTCGTCCCCCTTTGTTATCTGTAATGGTACCATCTATATCCACTGCATATATCTTCGGTTTCAATCAAATCACACAATGATTCCTGGGCATAATAACTGTAATAGGCAGTTCCATTTTGTTGTGTTATCTGCAAAGTATCATGAAGTCTTTCCTTTGAATTGGAAAAACACCTCTTTTCTTGTTCCTTCCTGATCCCACGCAGCGACTTTGTATCTGCCAGAAATTTTCCATTGTTTTGTGTCAAACTTTAGTACAGTAGAATAATTTCCCTTTTGAGAATTAATGTACTGATCAGCGCTAAAAACTTCCTTCTCTGACGGATCTAAAACTGTCACATGGATTGTCTGTTTAGGATTAAGTGTCTCATAATCTACTTTTAATTTCATATATTCGCCTTCATTGTAGATCGGCTTGTCTATATTTAGCGTGATTTTATTAGTCACGATTTGAATCATTTATTGTTAGAATTTAAAATTATGTGCCCCTGTATAAAGACAGATTTTGAATGGCAGTAGCTAAAATATTCGTATCTGGTTTGCTAATTTATGACCAGAAAAGGATCAGTGGCTGAAATTCTCAGTAAAGCGTTACATTACGACAATCCAGACCTCTATTTTGTCGATTATCTTGACTTTAATGTAATTAAGGAAGCTACGTTAGCAGAATTTCTCAAGATTTCTGAGAACTTTGAGATAATACCTGCTACAAGGATCTTCTACATAAAGAAAGAAGACAAGATGTTGTACTATAAATCAAATAATAAAAAAGACCCCAAGTCCTCAGAATGTTTTTGAGCATTCAGTTATAATATGCGGAAAAATCACCTAGGATTGTGCTAATTGATTTTTTAAAACCAATACTTGAGAATCCGTTCTTTGTAAAGTATGGATTAGTTGGTCTTTTTCTAAACTGTATTTTTGCTTCAATTATTCCATTCCCAATAGTGATAACATCAACCGCACTACTTCTAGACGGTCAAAGTGCTGTGACTGTGTTTGTCACAATGGCTATTGGATCGGTCGGGGGAGGAATTATAACATATTTCATAGGGTATGATGGAAAAAAAATGTACAAATTACTGAGAAAAACCCATAGTGAAAATGATTACAATAAGAGCTTTGAACGATTAAACAAACATGGTTGGAGCATAATCTTTGCTTTAAGTTTAGTACCCATATTGACAGAGATTGTCACAATAATAGCAGGAGTAAAAAAATACAATTTCAAGAAATTTCTTATATCTATGAGCATAGCAAGAACAACAAGTGCGTTTGCTTCAGTTTATTTTGGCAACATGTTTGTTCATTATTTTAATTCGTTCAAACTTTAACTAGAAAACAACGAATCAAATCGAATTAGAAAGATTTTATTCAGTATGAAAGCCAAGTAAGATAGATGGGAGTACCAGAGAAGATTCAGGCCATAAAAGATGAGATGGCCAAAACTCAGATCAACAAGGCTACTGAACACCACGTAGGTCTGCTAAAGGCAAAGCTTGCCAAATTAAAAAGAGAAGAAGAGGATAGAAAATCAAAAGGTTCAGGTAGTTCAGTCGGTTTTGATGTAAAAAGAACAGGAGACGCGACTGTTGTGTTAATTGGGCTTCCAAGCGTTGGAAAATCTACTTTACTTAACAGGCTTACCGGTGCAAAGTCAGCTGTTGGCGCATTTCAATTTACAACTACAACAGTAGTTCCAGGTATGATGGAGTACCGTGGTGCTAAGATTCAAGTTCTTGACTTGCCAGGAATAATCAAAGGAGCATCTACAGGAAAGGGACTTGGTAAAAGAGTTCTTTCAGTGGCAAAGAGTGCTGATTTAGTGCTAATCATATTAGATGTATTCCAGCCATATCATGAAGAAGTAATTAGAACCGAGCTTGGCAATATAGGAATCAGACTAGATCAAAAACCTCCCAACATAGTCATAGAGAAAACAGGTGATGGCGGATTAGCAGTAAGCCTGCAGGTTCCAATGACGAAGATGCCTGTAAACCTACTCAAAGATATTTTGCGAGTCTATGGGATAAATAATGCGCGTGTTTTGGTAAGAGAAGATATCGATTCTGAACAATTAATTGATTACGTATCAGGTAACAAGTTTTATGTCGAGTCTTTGACCGTGATGAATAAAATAGACTTGGTAAACCAAGGGTTCTTAAATGAATTACAAGAAAAAATAAAATCAAAAATCATCCCCATATCAGCTGATGCAGATGTCAACATAGCCGCACTCAGAGATGCAATTTATGAATATCTAGAT
>JBARDK010000014.1:0-3876 GCA_049795075.1 Nitrosotalea sp.
TGTAAGGACAGCGCTAAGCTGCATCAAGATAAATTTAGAAAAATCATCTGAGACTGTAACCATTCCATCAGATGACAAGTCCGGTACCATGATATTGATTGAAAAAGTCTCAAAAGAACGATTACAAGTTCTATTTGACGTCATAAAAGAGATGGAAGGCATGATTGAAATTAAAGAAGACCATGTTGTCATCTCAGGAAAGCGGGGCTCTGTCAAACTCACTTTTGCAGATGATGACAAGAGTGCACAGGATGGAAACGCAATAAAGATTTCAGTTTCAGCGCTTGAGGATCCATCTAGATTTTCTGAGATCCTGTCCATGATAAAGAAACGACTAGGACTTTTGGATGTGCCACTTGAGAGTACAATCAGCAGACATTGGTCAATACTGACAGACTATGATTTGCAATATGTTGTCCAGTCTGCAATCTCTTGGTATGGTTCCAACCCATTTCTTGCTGTAAAGATAATCAGTGAGCACAACAAGTTTGGCAAGGTAAAGGAATGGCACACCAAAATAAAAGAAGGAAAAGTTCGCTCAAGCTTGGATACCGTAACACTTGGGAAGATAATACAACGAATGGAACCCATCTAATGTCTTTGTTGGCAACTGTTTTCCGTAATGGGTCAGAAATGGCACTTTGTACTAGTTTTGTACATTAACTTTCCCAGTACCACTTTTGTCTAAAACCACTATGTTTTTGGGGATGTGCTGCCTTGAAATGCCTCTCCAACCTTACAGGGTCATCAAACTCCATTTCGCATTCTTTACACTTGAATTTTTTTTGTTCATCTTTCGTATATTATCACCGTTCCACATTATCTAATACAATCTAAATTTAATATATTGTGTAACTGTGTTCCTTGATGACGAACCTACGGTCTCTGTGACAAGAGATTTAGCAGTATGTGTCCCTTAAGAAAAGGGTTGAAAAGAACTTACAAGATAAGATCTAGGATAAAAAGACATGGTAACATGGGAAGCGTTTCATATGACGTTAATAGTAGCGTAAAACCGTCGGAACTTGCAACCTTGTTCAAAAGTTCTGGCATCCGGCGTCCTGCCAACATAAACAGAATAGGCAAAATGATAACAAACGCCAACCTGATTATCTCTGCAAGGAAAAATGGAAAACTTGTGGGCATACTCAGAGCGCTAACTGACTTTAGTTATACATGTTATATCTCAGACCTTGCAGTTGATAGGACATATCAGGACAAGGGAATTGGGAAGGAACTGCTGAGACTTTCACGCAAGGCTCTAGGCGGGAACGTCATGATACTATTACTGTCATCCAAAGAGGCCGATGCATTTTATCCTCATGTTGGATTTGAAAAGGCAGAAAACGCATGGCGTTTACCCAGAAAAAAATAATAGATTGTTTTTATATTCTAAAAAATCATCTCACGTGATATTTCCACTGTGACGATGTTCTACATTGTTAGAATCAGTATTTGTTTTCACAAATTATCTTTATTCGACAAATTAAATACATGTTCGAATTAGGTGAGCCTAATGAAACGTTCGATACTTGTTATGTTAATTGGAGTGTCAATTTCCGTGGTTACACTATCATCAATTTCAAGAAATCTAGCATATGCAGACAACAATGGAGTTGTCTCCATGTCGTGGTTAAAAGATAATGCAAAGCTATGGGTTGCGGGAAAAATGACTGATGAGCAATATGTTGATAGCATTCGCTTATTTGTTCAAAATGACATCTTATCCTCTATTGCACCAGTACAAGTAAATTCAACCATCTCACAATCACCTCAAAATGCAGTACATGAATCTACGGTATCTCATTCAAAAAACTGCAATGATCAAAACTTTCCAAGAGTAGACTGGTCTGGTTGTGACCATTCAAATGCATATCTGAGTCACGCTAATCTCAACAATGCGAACCTTCAGGGAACTAATCTTTCACATGCAAATCTCATGAAAGCTGATTTGAATAGTGCTAACCTACATGATGCCAATCTCAGCTATGCTGAAATGACAAACATTGATCTACCATACGCGGATCTTACCGGTGCTAGTTTGGTTGGTTCTGACGCACCATTTGTAGACTTTCACTTTGCAAACCTTACTGATGCAAATCTCACAAATGGCAATTTCCATGATAGCTCTTTTTCATGGACACACCTTGAAGGCACGATTTTCAAGAATGCAAATCTTGATCATGCCGAGATATACCAAGTTGACCTTTCCGGTGCAGACCTGAGCAATGCAGATCTTTCTGATGCAAGGCTTGATGGTTCAAATCTCACAAATGCAAATCTACATGGTGCAAATCTGCACAGTGCAGATCTTGGAGGTGCCATTCTTACAGGTGCTAACCTTCATTGTCTGAATAATTCAGTTTGTGTATCTGGGAGACAATGAGATTATGGAATATTCTCAACTTCTAATACTTGGCGCAATAGCAGGTTTTACTATCTTCTTGGGCTTGCCACTAGCCGTAATGAAGGGTCTGAGTGCAACAAAGAAAGGGTTTCTCAACGCAGTTGCCCTTGGAATTCTAGTATTTCTCATAATTGATGTGTTCAGTCATGGTTATGAGACTGCATCTGATGCTGCAACTGCAGCATTTGCAGGAAAAGGAGCACTTGGAGATGCCATAATTGATCTCTTGGCACTCTTCGGCGGTATAGCAATTGGATTGCTTGGACTCACGTTGTATGAGCACAAGACAATGACAAAAAATGTTCCAGACATACTCTCACTTGAAAATATTAAAGCTGGTGATGATCATCTAAAAAGAGTATTTAGTGACACAAATGCATACAGGCTTGCTATGATGATTGCAGTAGGTATAGGGGCCCACAACTTTAGCGAAGGACTGGCCATAGGACAATCATATGCTGCAGGAGAGATTGGTTTGGCAATTCTTTTGATAATTGGATTTGGGGCACATAACACAACAGAAGGATTTGGAATTGCAGGCCCGCTTACAGGTGTCTTGAAAAAACCGACTGCAAAATTTTTACTTGTGGCAGGTCTTGTTGGGGGTGGTCCTACATTTCTTGGAACTGTTCTGGGAAGTCTAGTCTTTTCAAATGTTGCATACATACTATTCTTGTCAATTGCAGGAGGAGCGCTGATTTATGTGACAATGTTGATGTATCATTCTGGAAGAAAACAGACCACAAACAATATCCTGATGGCAGGAATTTTTGTTGGAGTGTGCGCAGGTTTTGCTACCGATCTAATAGTAACATTGGGAGGAGCTTGACTGATTATTCATGTTGTCCTTTCTGTAAAAGCTAAAATTTTTTGCACAAAAGAACTAATGAAAATAATTCCTGTATTTATCTTCATTTCTGATAGCTAGTGGATATAATGAGACTAGTTCTATTTGTAATGCTGTTTGTTTTTGTGGCTTCACAAGTTATAGTGGTGCAGCCATCTATTGCACAGATCGTGCCTGGAAATGATACTCAACAAGGTATGAATCAGACCATTTCAGGAGATAGCGCCGGACAAGTATCTCCATTTGGAAATTATACAGAAAGGTACGAGATGAATTCTAATGGAAATATGACCAACGGCTACATGATGCACCACTTTGGAAACATGACCGGTGGCTTTGGAATGCATAATCCATGTATGCAGTTTGGAGGCTATGGCAATTACGCAATACGTCATCATCATGGTCAATTTGGAAACATGACCAGTGGCTACATGATGAACCACTTTGGAAATATGACTGGAGGTTACATGATGCACAACTGGAACATGACAGGTGGTTACGGAATGAATCATTTTGGAAATATGACCAACGGCTACATGATGCACCACTTTGGAAACATGACCGGTGGCTTTGGAATGCATAATCCATGTATGCAGTTTGGAGGCTATGGCAATTACGCAAT
>JBARDK010000015.1:0-1771 GCA_049795075.1 Nitrosotalea sp.
TCAACAAGTTAGTTGTAGGTGACCTTCAGATAACTCACCAAAACAAGACAGGTGGAAAACCTCTCATTTATGAAAAGACACTTGAGATGTATAGGCCAGACTTTTCTGGATTTTTATGGACTACAATCCTTTGTCTAGATAATAAAAATCCAGCAATGCCAAAAGATTATCATCCACAAGCTTGTAGCATAATACCGGGAGTTTTTGAAATAATTCAGCCTGACCCGAATCGTGATGGCAAAATAATTGAATATGCCCCAAAGTTTGACGAACAAGATCTGAAGGTCAAGATCATAGACCGTAAAATCATCAAGAGTGAGATTGACTTTGATAGCCACAAGACAATAGTAAGCTTTGGACGTGGAGTCAAAGATTCACCTGAGCAAAACATCAAGTTAATCGAACAACTTGCTGCAGAATTGGACGCACAGATTGGGATCACCCTACCGCTATCCAAAAGACCATTTTCTGTAAGTCAAACAGTAGATTCCACTTACCTAATACCAGATAGAGTAATAGGGACTAGCGGAAGAAAGGTCAATCCAAAATTATACATAGCTGTTGGAATCAGCGGTGCCATGCAACACATTGCAGGTATGAAAGAGTCAGAGATCATCGTTGCAATCAATCCAGACGAGAATGCATTAATCAAAGATGAATGCGATGTCTTCATAAAAGGAAGAATGGAAGATGTCATTCCAGTCCTCATAGAAGAGATAAGGAAACAAAAACAGGTAGTTCAGGCATAAGGTGAGATACGTTGGAAAAATATGACGTAGCTATCATCGGCGGAGGTTCGGCAGGACTTGCAGCATTGAAACAGCTGTCCACGTTAGGAAAGCAGGCAATTCTTTTCGAGTCAGGAAATAAGATTGGTGTTAAAAATATTTCAGGAGGTATTCTCTATTCTAAAAAACCAAAAAAAGGAAAAGCATACAATGTAGAAGACATATATGAGAACTTTCTACAAGATGCGCCTTTTGAGAGAAAGATAACAAAATACATTTTACACGCAACCTCAAAAGACAAGGTCTTTTCCATAGACCTGACTGCTGCTCACGAGTATGAAACAAATTTTGGTTGTTCTGTACTCATGAACAAACTAAACCAATGGTTTTCACAGCAGGCAGGAGAAGCAGCCCAAAAACATGGCGGGGGAATAGTGACAGGAGTTCATGTCAGTTCTATAAGATGGGAAGATGGGCGCACCATCATACAGACAGACGAACTTGAAGAGATTGAGGTCAAGGCAATAATTGCAGCCGATGGAGTAAACTCAGAAGTTGCATACATGACTGGTGCACGACAGAAATTTTCTCCAAGTGAGATCTATCAAGGAGTCAAGGTGGTTGCAAAATTACCTGAAGAAATTATTAATCAGAGATTTTCAATCGGACAAGATGAGGGCGCCGCACACCTTTTTGCTGGAGATGTCACACTAAATCATATAGGAGGCGGCTTTCTGTACACTAATCGTGACACCCTGTCATTGGGAGCAGTATACCATCTTGACTCGCTTTTAGAAACACCAAATGAGCCTTACGAACTTGTAAACACGTTACTGAAAAATCCTATGATAAGTGAACTTGTCAAAGACGAAGTTCCAGTTAGAGGTGAGATCGATAGGGATGCCCCAAAAGAAGAACAGATGCGTGTTCGCTTTGCTGTAACAAAAATGATAAAGACGTGGTCAGAGTTAAGAGATGTTTATTATTCCAAAAAGGAAAAAGAGAGATTGGTAAAAGAAGGAAAGTATGGATCCCCAGAAGAG
>JBARDK010000016.1:0-2904 GCA_049795075.1 Nitrosotalea sp.
GGTCCACTCTGGATTGGAGATCTCTACAACAAGGACTTTGTAAATGAAATGATTATTGAAGAAAAACAATTTCAGGTGGATAAATCATGCAAGAAGATACTAGAAAAATGTAAAGACGAAATAGATATGCCTCCTACATACTTTACAATTGACGAGCTAGCTCACATGAAACATTCTGCACCAATTTCACTGGCAAAAACAATAGAAAAGATCCAGAACGCTGGCTTTAGGGCAAGTGCAACAAGCCTTAATCCTACAGCTTTTAAGACAGATGCCCGCATAGATGAAATCTTGTCTATAATCTAGCTTCCAAGATAGCCCAAGCAAATATGATACAATTCACTGCTTGTTCTTCTGCTGGCTTTTGGTTTTTTTAGCTGTACTTTGATAAACTTTTTCTTCAGATAGTCTCGAAATTCATTTGAATATTCACCGTCAAAGACCTTAAACAATGCATTGCCTTTTCGTGCAAGAACGTGGTCCATTATTTTACTTGCCGCGTAATTCAAAGAGATTTGACGACCATGATCCATGGACCATGTACCGGTAATTTGTGGAGAAATGTCGCATATTACAGCATTTACCTTTCCACCAAAATAGTCAAAGATGGATTCCACAATTGATTCATCTTCAATATCGCCGCGTATTATGTGAGCATTTGAAATTTCTTCAACAAATGCTTTGTCAATTCCCATAACTTTTCCCCTATTTCCAGCTAATTCAACAGCTACCTGAGTCCACCCCCCTGGTGAGCATCCCAAATCCAAAACGTAAAATCCCGGCCCAATAATTCTGTAAGAGAGGTTTAACTCTTTGAGCTTGTATGCGGCTCTGCTCCTATACCCCTCTTGATGAGCTAATCTTCTATACAAGTCACGTCGTGCGTCTATTAGTTTCATTTCTTTGTCTTTTTAGAATTTCCAAACTCAGTCAAAACCCATTGTTCTATAAGAGGACAAGTCCGTGGGCTTACTTCACCTTCTAGCGTACACCTTTGTTCTACAGGACAGATAAGGCAGGGTGCAGATTCTATTGATAGAGTGCTGACAGGAACATGAGCAATCTTAAGCTTGTATGTCCATCTTCCATCTTCTAAAATCTTTTCTCTTTTGATCAGGTGTTGTCTTTCAAGTTTTAGCGCAAGTCTTGAGCCATCTCTGCTTGAAAGTTTGAGTTTTTTCCATAATTCGCTTTGAAACATACCGTCATCGCCACGTTTTGCAACATGGCCAAGTACCGTTGTTTTGAGCTTTTCCATATCCAAGCCTTCAATCTCAAAGTTTTCAATCTCTTTTTCATCAATTTCCTCAAGTTCCTCATCAGTAGGTTCCGCTTGTTTCTTCTTTGCCTCAGACATCTTCTTTTTGTCTGCCTTAGGCGTTTTCTTTACTTCTACTTTCTTTACTTCTACTTTCTTTACTTCTACTACTTTCTTTACTTCTGACTTCTTTACCTCTGCCACCTTCTTTACTTCTGGCTTCTTTACCTCTACTACTTTCTTTACTTCAGTTTTCTTTGATGATTTTTTTTCTTTCTTTTTAGCCATAATTATATCTCAATAACAAGAACGTTACTCCTCACTGATACTTGGTTGATTGCAATATAATAACATATGATTCAATTATTGAACGTTAAATGTGGCAGTCACGTTTATGTCATTCTGATATGATTTGTCCTTCATATCTGCCACAATCTGATAGGTTCCAGTGTTATTGATAACTGGAGAAAACATCTCATTGAGTGGAAGTGTAGAATTTGTTTGGACAAAGCACTGTGAAAAGTAGGCATTCTGAGCTACGGCTTGTTTTGGTGAGGTCTGCAGATTATAGACTGTCATGTACAAGTCTCCACAGTCAAAAGAAGTGTTGTTTACTCTTACAGTGAAGTTTAATGGCATAGATACCGGATATGAATTCAAAAGATTCACTATTTTGATATCTTTGCTGCCCTCTTGAGCAGGCTGGACTATAAAGTTAAACTGCCACATATTTAGTGGTCTATCAGGTTGTGCCAAAACATTTGACAAAACAAATCCACCGAGTATTACTGAGATTACTACAGGGAGTACGAAAACAACATAAGCTATTTTCCTTGCAGCCATTTTGTAATCTAACCGCTTGAATTCCCTTATATCTATTTGGTCAGAAAATGAATTTCATGATAATTTTGACGAATAAGTTAAATCACAGACTAGGCAATAGCCGCTAGATGCGACTTAGGAAATTTAGAGTTAGATCTTATCGTTGCATTCACGATTCTGGAGAGATTAAAGTTGGAGACTTGGCTGCATTCATAGGAAGAAATGAGAGCGGTAAGACAACAATACTTGAGGCTCTTACTCTGCTAAATAAAGATCAAAAGGTTTCAGAGTTAGATCTCTGTGACGAAATGTCTGAGGAATTAAAATCAGAAGTTAAACTCGCTGAAGGAGACTTTGATCTTAATGAAAAAGAGATTGCAGTAATTAGAGAAAAATTTCCAAATCTTCAGGATATAAGAAAAGTTAAGATTTACAGGACAAACAAGAACCCCCGCGTTCAATATGACTTTGGAGAGATTAAGATAAGTGGAGAGGCAAGTAAGCGGCTCAATTCATGGGAAAATTTTGTAGACAGGATACAGGATTTTGTCAATTCCATGCCAAACCCCATCAGAATACGCGTTGATACAAAATTTCTATCAATGCCTCCCCCAAGGACAAGAGACGTTTTCATGAACATGATGTCAGAATTTAACAATAATATCTACTTGCTTGCCTCAGAAGATCCACAGATAGTATCAGAGTGGAAAAAAATCTACCAAGATTTGGACTACATATTTGATAATATGTTGATAGGAACAACTGAAAGATCTGCCTTGGAGAACTTTGTTGAAGATAAATTACATCCAAGATTTGTCTACTTT
>JBARDK010000017.1:0-9294 GCA_049795075.1 Nitrosotalea sp.
ATTTTGTTCCAAGTAGTACCAATCTTTTTTCTTCCATCAAATATTAGGAAAACAGTAGGTTTAACATCATACATATGGTATCCAAGTCCCAGGAAATCATCAAACCAATCTATTTTAGTATCAACCATACAAAACGTTTGAAATCATTTACTGTATTTAACATTAGACCTGTCTGAATTATATTAGTCATAATGAAACATTAGAAAGCTACATTATATACAGGAGTTGAATTTTTTACATATTGAAACCAAGTAGAAAAAGGGTAGATGAAATTCTCAGTATGTCGGAGAGAGAACTGGGCCAATATCTTAGAGAGACTGACAATACGTTACAACCAACAGACTCGATTAAGATAATGCCTTTTGAACATGGAATTAAGGCACTCTACTATCACAAAGACCTGCCAAAACCGTACAAAACCCGTGTTTTCCTCAAGAATGTTGAAAGTTAGGATTTATTGAAATAGATTATAGAAGTACATAATTTCTACTCTGTGCAATTAGATCTGTGGGAAACAAGCAGTATACAGAAGATAGGTGGTTTTTTATTGAAAAAGTTCAAGATTGGTTTCAACGTAAAAACCATTTTGGCTTGTAATTGCAATCAAACCAAATTTTTTCAAACCAAAAGATCCTGATGGTCCTCCTTATCCCGTATGGAAATACAGCAAAAACTTTGAAATGAGTCAAAAGTCATGTACAGTCAGATTAATTCCAGTATCTGCATTATTGACTTATGCAGAACAACATCTAGTTGTAAGATACAAGTATGTTGCACTGGCAATTGGCTGTAGAGAATAACCTAGTTGCGTCCTACGATGGGATTCCAGAAAATTCAGTTGTGATTAGAGATGAAAAATCAAATACAATTATTGGGGTTCCATAAAATAAAAAGTAGGATAAAAAAGTGTAGTTATAGGATGCCGTCTTTGGGTTTAAGTTCGCGCCATTTTCCACGAGCCCAGAATCCCCACTTTACCTTGTCCTCAGATGTGTAGTAACATTTTTCGTTGTGAGGACACTCAAGGCATCTCTCTGATGGTTCTATAGTAGGAGCTATATTATTTTTCAGCAGTATGTTCAATATACGAGCTCTACGCTTGGTTTCACCCATGAGTCGGTTACTTCTTGGGACTTGGAATTCCATCTCATTTCCTTCTTTGTCGAAGTAAACAATCACTCCTTCTGGTTTGTCAAACATGTGCAGATACGAATTCAGTTGTATGAAGTGTTCCGGATATGGCATTGTTGGTAATTCCTCTACTGCCTTGAACACCATCGCTACATCATCTTCAACTCTTTCTGCTCTGCCAACTAGTTTTACGCCAGAACCTGCATCAAGCTGTCCCTCTATGGGTTTTTCCATAATGCTCAATGCACTCTTTTGCATAATTTTTGACATCATCTGTTTGTGAGTTTTCTCAGATGGAGACTTTCTATCTAGATATGAAGCTCGCAGACAACCGCTGACCTCGTCCACTGTTACTTTACCTTCTTCAGCTATTGTTGGATTAATTGCTGCAAAAACCTCGTCTATCACATCATAGACATCAAATTTTGGTGCTGCGTCACCGGCTGCTCTGTAATTATCTATTCCCTGCTTGAGCTTTTCTTGAACCTTTCCTACGATTGGAACCTTCTTGATTTTAGATTCGCTCATTCTTTCAAAATTGGGATTTTGTTCTATAAAAGGTATTTTATCCTAAAATTATTGTTTTATGATATTATTTCTTCTTGAGTATACTTCCAAGCAATAATTTTAATAAAAGTATTTCATAGTTGCAATGAATCTAGTTATGAAGAAAATAGAAGCTGTAATTCCTGAAGACAAATTAGAGCCAGTCTTTAGTGCATTAACGCAACTTGACATCGGTGGCTTCACATATTTCACAGCAAAAGGCAGAGGAAAGAGACCCAGAGAGATGGTATCATCTGGGAGAAGTGGACGATTCCAATCTGCCTATAATGTGAACATAAACATCTATGTTATAGTACACGATAACATGGTGGACAAAGTCGTTGATGCTATAACATCTCATGCAAGTACTGGCATGTCAGGAGAAGGCAAAATATTCATCTATAGTGTAGATGACGCCATAGATGTAGGAACTAAGAAGCGCGGCGAGTCTTCACTCTAAATTTCTTTTACATATTTTCACAAAATTATTTTAGCAGCAAATACAAGATGTCAATGTATATAACTCGATTAACCTAAGCAAGCTCATGATCTGGCCTGGAATGGGGGATCCTCAAAAACGAAGGAAAACCCTCAGGTACCTTGCAATTACGGCCGCCATAGGAATTGGAATAGCGCTAATCAATGTCTACGTAATACAAAAGATAGTGAAGGCAGACGATCCTCTTTACCAGTGCATAAACGGCCTTGATGTAACTTACCAGATATCTGTGACTTTTGAGATTTACGTAGACGGGGTAAAGCAAAACATACCTGCAAACATCGGAATTACACCAAACTGTCAACGGTCCATGTACACCCTATCAGATGATGGAGTAGTTCATGCAGCATGGACAAAGCCATATGCATTTACGGTTGGTCATTTCTTGTGGATAAGTGGGTTTGATTATCGCGATACGGATGATAAAGCGTCAAAGATCTATGTCAACGGGATGGAGTCACCTGATTTCATAAATACCGTCTTACAAGATGGTGCTCATTACAGAGCTGAATTTGCCTCAAAGAACAGCCAAGGAGCACCAACCTTTACCCCACCTAGTCAGAACAATCATTAATCTTACTATAACTAGTGTTAATTAAAAAGAAGGAAAAAGGATGGAATTCTACCAGTATTTGCCGTTGTCTGGTATCAGACCAATGCCTTCTCTCTCAAAGTGTTTATCGAGTTCGGCCACCCATCTTTCGCGGATAGCGCTTTGACCCAATCCGTGTGCTCTGAGCCAGAAAGCAATGACGCCGAGTAAGAATACTGCGAACATCATAGTTGCAAATATGTAGGTCATGACATCGTAAAAGAGCGGGTCATAGTTTGGACCTATTTGACCTGCAAAGTTAGATAGCATGCCTACGAGCATGAATATCGCGCTCATCATATTATTCAAAACAATTTATGTACGATATATACATTTCTGTGGCATTTGGCAAAACGGATCCCGGTAATAAATAATAAAATAAGAAAAAGAAAGATCTAGTGCTGTTTTCTTGCATTTTCCACTTGCTTTGCTCTTATGACGAAAGCAATGAAGATTCCGCCAAATATTGCGCCAGAGATGATTGTTGCGCCAATGACACCATTAGCGTCAAGGTATGGCGTACCAGAACCAGCGTGTGGATTTGCTTGTACATCAGCTATTCTTGCGCGCGCTAGCTTCAGCTGCTCTTCTAGAGTAATCTGACCACCGCCTCCCACACCTGCGTACTGTGCCGCAGCGAATGGAGCAAATGATGATACTACGAAGAGAGTGAGTAGTGCAGCTCCAATAATTATTGGTTTGTTCATTCTATAGCACCTACTCAAAATGACTTCTGTTTATATTTAACTCTTATGCAATCTGAAACTTCCGATCTGCAAGTAACATTTATGTTTGCTGAAAAAACAAGCGCTTCGTGGGCCGACTCCATTCACACAGACACGGAAAATCTCATTCCATAAGACCCGTTACTCCTAGTCCACCAACTTGGGTAAAGCAGACTCCAGACGAGATAGAAGAACTTGTAGTAAAGTATGCAAAAGAAGGGCTCAAGACAAGTGAGATCGGCACAAAGTTACGAGATCAGTATGCAATTCCAATTACCAAGCAGATTGTTAAAAAATCAATAGTGCAGATTTTGGAACAGAGAGGAGTCAAGCCAGATATGCCAGAAGACCTCAATAATCTTGTTACAAAGGCATTAGGTCTACAAAAACATCTAAAGGCTCACAAATCTGATAGGAGAAACGTCAGATCGCTTGAGTTGTTAGAGGCCAAAGTTCACAGGTTATCCTCGTATTACAAAAAAATTGGCCGCATTCCCAAAACTTGGAAATATAAGGCAGTCATTGCTCAACTTGAGTAATGAGCAAGCTTGACCAAGCATTATCCTATTTTCATGACAAAGTTTCTGATTGTATAAGGTCTGGCAAGAATATTTCTGTAATAACTCATCTAGACTGTGATGGAATTACATCTGGAAGTATTGTAACAAAATCGCTTATCAGATCTGGAGCAAAATGTACTGTTAAAACAGTCAACGAGTTTAGCAAAAATTTGATTGATAAACTCGAAAATGATTCAAGACAATTTCACATCGTAACTGATCTAGGAGGAGGATTTGCAAAAGAATTGGATAATGCACTTGATGATAATTGGATGGTTGTTGACCATCATCAGATTCCGCAAGAAGAATTGGATAATGAAAGGGTAATCAATGCTTGGAAATATGACCTGGATGGCGGACTAGACGTATCAGCTGGTGGTATGGCATACCTAGTTTCAAACGCTCTGCATAAGGAAAATACCGATTTGGCTTGGATTGCAGTAGTAGCTGCACTAGGAGATCGACAGGATCAGGGAGAGAAAAAATCTTTTACCGGCATTAACCTTGAGATTGCTGCAATAGCAAAAAAGAATTATCAAGTCGAAATTGATCTTGACATACTTCTTGTAGGAAGAGAGACAAGACCCCTTCCGGATGCTCTTGCCTTCACTTCACAACCTTTCATAGAAGGTCTTACGTGGAATCGTGATGCATGTCTCTCATTGTTAAATTCGTCTGGAATAAAACTAAAGGATGGAGGCAGATGGAGGGTGCCATCAGAGCTTACCGAAGATGAAAAAAGGACTCTTTTACAAACCATTTCAAAATTCATTCCAAGCAAGAATGCTAGCAATATTATCGATGAGCTTGTTGGTTACACGTATACATTGGTAGGAGAGGACAGGCGAAGCTTCTTGCGTGATGCAAGAGAATTCTCTACAATGCTAAACTCATGTGGCAGAATACGCAAGGCTGGCGTGGGCATTGCAATATGCATGGGAGATAGAACCAAGATGTTGCAAGAAGGAGAGAGTATTTTGGTAGAATATAGGACATTTTTGAGAACATACATGAATACATTATCAAGCGAGAGATGGAGGATAACAGACAATGGTTCGTACGTGCTTGTAAATGGTGAAGGTCTGGTACCAGAAAACATGACGGGAGCTGTATCTTCACTTCTTGGAGGCTCACAAAAAAATACTGGAAAGATAATAATACTTAGAACAAACGGTGAGGAAGGCACTATAAAATTCTCTTCACGAAAATCAACAGGATGTAAATCGGAAGTAAATTTGGGGCTACTCATGAGAGAATGCGCTGCAAGAGTTTCAGGAGTAGGCGGCGGACATAATGCAGCCGCTGGTGCTAGAATTACCAAGGATAAATTAGACGAATTCCTGGATTACCTGCAAGAAAATGTCTCTAGAATGCAAAGTGCAAGTATTTCTAAATAACATCTCCGAAAAAAAGGCAGAAGCTATTCACAAAGCTTTGGAACCTGATAATGTAGATTTTCCAAAAGACCTATCCTTTAAAATTGAAAATGGCAAAGAAGCACTGATTTTTACATTTGAAGGTAAAGGAAATATACGAACGTTGATCTCTACTATTGATGAAGTTCTTGAACAAACTCAAGTTATTCTCAGAGTGACTAGTTAATGCTCGATCCAAAACTCATCAGAGATAGTCCTGACAAAATAAAAAATATGCTCAAAGCAAGAGATGTTGATTTCCCGCTTGATGAGCTCATAAAATTAGACAAAGAAAGAAGAGAACTGATAATAAAAACAGACGAACTAAGAAAGACAAGAAATCAGATATCAGTTGAGATTTCAAAGAAAAAGAAATCAAATGAGGACGCATCAAGCCTTATCGAGCAAATGCGCTCAGTCTCAGAGGAGTTACGGAGATTAGAAGAAACGCAGGTAAAAGCTGAAGATTCCTACAAGAAACTTTCTTTAACATTACCTAACTTGATTCATGAATCTGTCCCTACTGGAAAGGATGAAACGGCAAACAAGGAAATAAAAAAATGGGGAAACATCCCCGCATTTGATTTCAAGATACAAGATCACATAGACTTGACACAAAGTCTTGATCTAGTAGATCTTGAAAGAGCTGCAAAAGTATCTGGTGCAAGATTCTACTATCTGAAAAATCAACTTGTCAAGCTAAACCAATCATTAATCCAGTTTGCACTAGACTTTCTATCTGAAAAGAATTACACTCCCATTCAAACTCCCTACATGATAAACAAAAGTTCCATGGAGGGGGCGATAATTACACATGATTTTGAAGATGTCATTTACAAGGTTGAGGGAGAAGATCTTTACTTGATTGGCACATCAGAACATGCAGTTGCTTCAATGTATGCAGACGAGATAATAGAAGGAAAGATCCTACCTCTCAGATATGCAGGGGTCAGCCCATGTTTTAGAAAGGAAGCTGGAGCTCATGGTAGGGACCAAAAGGGAATATTTCGAGTCCATCAATTTGAAAAAGTAGAACAATTTGTTTTTTCAAGACCTGAAGAATCTTGGAACGAGCATGAAAAAATGCTGGCAATTGTAGAAGAATTTTATCAAAAAATTGAGTTACCATACAGAGTCATGTTGCTTTCAAGTGGAGACATGGGAAAGGTTTCTGCAAAAACATAAGATCTAGAGGCATGGATGGCAGGCCAGAGTAATTACAGAGAGATAATCTCTTGTTCGAACTGTCTTGACTTTCAGGCAAGAAGGCTCAAGATAAGGTTCCGTGATAAGACCAATGAGCAACCACAGTACCTGCATACGCTAAACAGCACTCTTGTTGCAACTACAAGAACAATGGTTGCAATACTAGAAAACTTTCAAACAAAGGATGGACACATATCCATACCAAAGGCTTTACAGAAATACGTTGGTACGAGTACAATCTAAAATGTTGTACAACTCATATCACGATAGTTTCATTTTAAGCCACAAAAAGTATACTTAAAGTCTTTAACGGTGGTTTGAGGAGAATTTTGGATCTTGTTTTGAGTACGAAAAGTATTGACATAACTTATATTTTGGCTTCAAAGGTTGGTTTTAGTTGGCACGCCAAAAGACTACAAGGGTCAAAGACAAGTGGAGAGAGAAAAAATGGGTTACAGTTATTGCTCCTTTAGCATTCAATAATGCGCCAATTGCGTATATTCCTATAACTAATGATGAAAGTGCTGTCGGCAGAGTTGTTGAAGTTACCTTATTTGATATTGTAAAAGGCGATCCTTCTCAACATCAATTCAAGCTTTACTTCCAAATAAGCAAAATAGAAGGAGATATTGCAACTTCAATCTTTAAACGATATGAGTATGCTAAGGAATTTCTCAGAAGTCTTGTACGACGTGGCTCTTCTTTGATTACTTTGATCGGAGATGTAAGAACTAAGGATGGATATCTTTTTAGAATCAAGATTATTGCCTTAACTCAGAAAAAGCTTAACACCTCAAGAAAGCACGCCCTGAGGTTGATTGCAAAAGATGTAATGACAAAAACGATACCAGAGATGACGATAGACCAGTTTATCCAAGCTACTGCGTTTGGTAAGATAAATTCTGACATAATGGCAGCAGTTAAGAAAGTAATTCATGTAAGGCACGTAGGAATCGAAAAGGCAAAACTCATCAGAACTGCAGAAGCAGAAACTGTTCTGTTGCAAGCCAAATAGATTTAATCGTCATACAAGATACTTATTGCGATGGCAAACCAAGTAGAAGTCGACATTGAGGTAATACTTCATGCTACTGAAGATAACAAGAAAATTTTTGTGCCCATTTTTGAGGTATTTCAGGTAAAAGAAGAAGAATTTTCACAAGAGAAAATCATAGGTCATTATGGAAATACAATTCTGCTTTTTAGGACCACGCTTACAAAGAAAAGGGCTGAGGAATTTGTAAAGACGTTGGTTTCCAAAATTTCAAAATTACAGTTAGATGAAATTCTAGATAATATTGACATGTACTTTGAAGATTCCTCTTTATTTCTCAGAATAGGAAAAGGGGAGCTTGTGAGAAAGAATATCAGCTTGCAACAAAATAATGCAGTAAAAATTAGGATAAAAGTTCCAATTTACAAAAAAGCCGACATTACAAAAACATATACCGAATTATTGAAGGTCTAAATTACAAAATTTGTCTGTCTTTGAAGCATAGTTTAATAGTATTTGAGGACCAAAGACAAAAGGGAATGAGGTAAAATATTTTGCCGCTCCAGTCTGAGCACATGCTGTGAGGAAGCCGCGACGAACCGACCCAAAAACCTGATCTGTGTCGATACGGTTCTTTTAAATAGAGTAGATCCTGTTTTTTGGCTGTGAAAACTGATTACGACATCATAGTAGCAGGAGGAGGTTTGGCTGGAATGATTGCAGCACAGTCAGCCGCTTTCTATTCAAATCAAAAATTATCAATTCTAGTCATAGATAGAAATCAAGAGCCAACGGTGGGTAAAAAGACAATAAACGGTTGGATTTGCGGAGATGCCGTAGGTAAAAATACTGTCGACTACATGACAGAGAGAATAAAGATCAGTTGGGGAAATCCAGAGATTGAGCATCCTGTTAAAGGAGTGATGGCCTTTTCACCAGATAGAGAAACTTCAATTCCTTTTGATGGGGATGGTTTCATGTTAAATAGACAACAACTTCCCAGGCGTCAGCTTAGTGACTCTAAGAAGATGGGAGTTAACGTGCAATTCTCGGTAGCACTGAGAAGTCTCATGTATGAAAACGGTGCTGTTGTTGGAGTAGAAGGAACTAATCTTCTCTCTAATGAACCATTCAAAAAAACTGCAAAGATAGTAATTGATGCCACAGGTGTTACATCGATGCTAAGAAATGGACTATCCATAAATTCAAAAATTGAAAGAAAGATTGACCGTGATGATTTAGAATCTACAGGAAGGCACATAATGAAATTTGAGCATGGTATAGATGACAAAATAGATTTTGACCCAGACTATTGTATCATACATTTAGACCAAGACATTGCTCCTGGAGGATATGGCTGGGTCTTTCCCAAGGGTCAAGATAAGGTAAACATAGGATTAGGCGTACAACAAAAAGAGCTGCAGAAAAGGAATCAAAGATTAGGAAAAAATGACGACGTTACCAAATTGATAAACGACTATGTTAAGATTAACAAGGCAATGAAGAATCCTAGATTATCTGACGATCCAAGTGATTCAGTAAATGTAACAGGTAATTGGCAGGTCTCAGTAAGAAGACAGAATGATTGCTTGGTTGCAAATGGATACATGCTGGTAGGTGATTCTG
>JBARDK010000018.1:0-7047 GCA_049795075.1 Nitrosotalea sp.
GTTCCAATTACATCGCCTCTCTTGATATCTTTCTTTTCAATACCTCTGAGATTGAAACCAATGTTGTCTCCAGGCTCAGCTGATTCCATCTGAGTGTGGTGAGTTTCAATACTCTTGATTTCTCCCAAGGCGCCGGATGGCATGACAATTATTTTCATGTTAGGCTTGGCGACTCCCGTCTCTACACGACCTACTGGCACTGTTCCAACACCAGTGATGGTATACACGTCTTGTACTGGGATTCTAAGTGCTTTGTTAGTTGGTTTATCTGGAAGTTTAAAGTCATCAAATGATTCATACAATGTCTTTCCTGTCCACCATGGCATGTTTGGCGATTTTTTTACCAAGTTATCGCCTTTCCAACCCGAAACTGGAATTATTGGAACTTGCTCAAGTTTGTAACCTACTGATTTTAACAGCTTTTCAGCCTTTTCTTTTGCCACTTTGAAAGCTTGTTCAGAGTAGTTATTGGCGTCCATCTTGTTGATGGCTACTGCCAGTTGACCTACTCCTAAAGTTCTAAGCAAGAATGCATGTTCTCTTGCTTGTCCTCCGGGTGCAGTAGCAGTATCTGTTTCACCTTCATTTGCAGAAAGTACAAGGATGGCACAATCTGCTTCTGAAGCTCCCGTGATCATGTTTTTGATAAAGTCTCTGTGTCCAGGGGCATCAATTAGTGTAAAGAAGTATTTTGATGATTCAAACTTTTGAAATGCTAAATCTATTGTAATTCCTCTTTCTCTTTCATCTTTGATATTGTCCATTACCCACGCATACTTGAAAGTGTCTCCCTTGCCAGTCTTTTCGGACTCGGCAGCATGAGAAGCTATCGTTCTCTCATCTACAAGACCTAATTCCATAAGGAAGTGTCCCATTGTTGTAGACTTGCCATTGTCGATGTGACCTACAACGATCATGTTTAAGTGTGGTTTCTTGCTTGCAGCGCTCATACCGAACCATTGAAGACTTGGGCTTTATTACCATTTCGATTTTTTGAAATTGTTTTTGGCAAATTTTCAATAATTTATGGTCTAACCTTTTGCTTACTGTATTTTTCACATACTATAAATCGAGGATTTTTATGAGTAGTGACACAATGAAAATCACTGTAAGTGTAATCAAAGCTGATGTTGGCGGAATTGGCGGACATACAAGACCAAGCGACGGGCTGCTAAATGCCGTTAGAAATATCGTAAGATCCCAAATGGTGCGAAATGGAAAGGGCCTTTTGATTGATTCTTACATTGGATACTGTGGCGATGACATTCACATCGTTATGACACACACTAGAGGAGTTGACAATAAAGAGATCCACCAACTTGCGTGGAGATCTTTTGAGGCCGCTACCCAAGTAGCTAAAAATGAAGGTCTCTACGGTGCAGGTCAAGATCTTTTAAAGGATTCATTTTCTGGAAATGTGAAAGGAATGGGTCCAGGTGTGGCCGAAATGACATTTGAAGAAAGGCCAAATGAAGCCTTTACAATTTATGCTGCAGACAAAACTGAACCTGGTGCTTTTAACTATCCATTTTACAGGATGTTTGTTGACACGCTAAGCAATACCGGGCTCATTGTTAACCAGAATCTCGCAAGCGGTGTGAGAATAAACGTCATGGACGTAGAAAAAGGTAAGATTGCCCAACTTCAACTGTGGCAAGACAAGCCAACTCTTGAAGCTGCATTGATGTATCCAGGAAGATATGTTGTTTCAAGTGTATATACAAGAGATAATCAACCCATTCTTGCTGCTTCAACTGATCGATTACACAACATAGCAGGAAAATATGTTGGCAAGGATGATCCAATTTGTATCATAAGAACACAAAAGGACTTTCCAGCAACAGAAGAAGTTGGCGCCGCTTTCAATAACCCACACCTTGTTGCAGGAAATACTCGAGGAAGCCATCACGTTCCTCTAATGCCTGTCAAGTTGAATTCTCCTGCAAGTATCAATTATGCAATACCAATAGTATCCGCACTGGTGTTTAGCATGCATAATGGAAAACTTGTTGGACCGGTAGATGGATTTGCATCTGCCGACTGGGATTACATACGTCAGATAGCCGTAGAGAGAACGATTGCGATTCGAAGTCAAGGTTTTGTACATCCTGCAACTCTTGTACCATCTGAACTCGAGTATGCAGAAGGATATAGGGCCAGGATGAATGTTTTATGGAGTAAGATGAGACTAATTCCAAATTCAAAAGATCATCAATTCCACCATCCGAAACAGCAGCCAAGACCTCAGAATCCACAACGACCTCAAAATAACCAAAGACCTCAACAACCTAATGTATCAAAACCAACTACCCAAACTCAAAAACCTGTAGTACCTCAAAATAACCAGAAACCTCAACAAAAGCAACAATCACAGAGATCACCTCAACAACCTAATGTATCAAAACCAACTACCCAAACTCAAAAACCTGTTAGCAATACATCTACAAAACCAGTGAAAAGAACGAAAAAGCCTCACCAAACAAAGACTTCTACAGCTACGCAGACAACAGAAGCGAAGAAACCTCAATCTTCAGAATCAAAGTAAATATTTCAATTCAAATTACAATTTTTATTATCGAATTTTTAATATCATCCATTGACTAGGAAACCTCAAATTCTAATCATAGGAAATAACGAAAACGGATTCACGCCTGAGCTTGAAAAGATAGCGTATGAGACAGGGGCCGAAGTAGCAAAATCAGGTGCAGTTCTAATCACCGGTGGTCTTGGCGGTGTGATGAAGGCATCTGCTCATGGTGCAAAGGATGCAGGCGGACTCACAATTGGAATTATTCCTCAAAATGACGCTTCTTTTGCAAATGAATACTGCGATATAGTGATTCCAAGCGGCATGGGGCTTGCAAGGGATTTTCTTACTGCACTTGCGGGAGACGGCGTAATAATTATTGGAGGTGGATCTGGTACTCTTTCAGAGGCATGTGCAGCTTACATGCATAAAAGACCTATGGTATCAATAAAAAATACTGGAGGGATTGCAGACAGATACGCTGATCAATACCTAGATCACAGACAGCAGGTAAAAATAATTGGCGCGGCAGACCCAAAAGAAGCCGTAAAACTACTTCTAGACAGAATTAATTCTGGATAGATAGAAGGTATGGATCCGGTTCATAAAATTTACCGTAATTACTAGAGAGTGTTTGTAATTCTCTTACTATTTTTGTCATGCCAAATTCCTTTGCTGTTTCAAATATTGGTTTTCTTAATCCCATTCCTAGGTTCAATGCTTTTTCTATCTCTGGGACGTCGCTTGCTTGGTTTGTTACAAGCCAAGCAGCGTTGTTAAGTATTGTTCCAATTATCTGAGTCGGTGCAATTTTTTTTGCCAGTTCTTCTGTCAGGTTAATACGTTCGTATTTCTCTCCAGCGTACTCGTAGAAACCACTACCTGTCTTTTGACCAAATTTTTTCTGATCAAATAATTCCTTGATTAATGGATGTGGATTAATTACTTTCTTGTCTCTAGAATACATCTCAATTGTTGCTTTATGGATTACATCTAGACCTGTAAAATCAGCGAGCTCAAATATTCCCATTGGGAAATGTAATGTGAATTTTACGGCAGAATCTATCTCAATCATAGAAGCTTTTGTCCTATCCATTGTCCAAACAGCTTCGTGAACGAGAGGAATGAATATCCTATTTACAATAAATCCAACTACATCCTTTTTGCATAAGACAGGTTCTTTTGATACCGACTTTACAAAGTTCATTGTCAAATCCACAATCTCTTTTGTAGTTTTTTGTCCTGGAATGACCTCAACTAATTTCATTAGTTGAGGTGGATTAAAGAAATGAATTCCAATGAATCGTTCAGGTCTACTTGTAATATTGGCAATTTCTGTGATTGGAAGTGTACTAGTATTTGATGCATAAATTGTATTCTTATTTGCCACCGCATCGACTTCCGCGTATACTTTCTTTTTCAAATCCATGATTTCAGGAACCGCCTCGATCATTAAATCGCAATTCTTTAATGCTTTACCAAGATCAACTTCTGTAGTTATTCTTGAAAATATTTTGTGTGATTCCTCTTCTGAAATTTTCAGTTTTGATACCAGTTTATCAAGACTCCATTTGATCTTTTCCATGGCCTTGTCCAGAAACTGTTGTTCGATATCACGCAGTATGACGTTGTATCCTGACATGGCTGAAACTTGAGCAATACCATGTCCCATTATGCCAGAACCCAAAACGGTGATATTCTTTATAGTCATGTTGAAATTTTGTTAAGGTATCCCTTTGTAAGTTATTCGGTCAATTTTAAAGACTATCTATTACTGACTTTAGATGAGATGGGAGTTCAGGTAGTTCGCCTATGTGACTTACATTATTTTGAAGAATGTCTGGGCCTATTCTCCTTACCTGTTGAGTTGCAATAAGTGTTGCAATGCTTCTGTCTATGTCTTTTTGCTGTAATATTGTTTTGAGTTTTTCTATTAGGATGTTTTCGTTCTCATATTTGCTTATTGCGTATTGTAAGAGTATCACTTTATCATCGCTAGAGAGATCTTCCATAAAGAAAATCCATTTCATACTTCATAAAAAATGTTTTTAAAAATTAGTTAATCAATCATATCTCTAGTTACCCATATTCTTAAAACCTAGCAACAGTTGAACACTACTATATTTTGGACATTGAGAAATTTACGGATGATGTGTATACAGTAGCAGAAAAATTAACACAGGAGAAACCTCCTGAAATGAAATCACGAATAAATTTTGTACGTGAACGGCTCATTGAATTGTACCAAAAAAATCTTGTTAAAATTAATCACTCTGTATTAGAAATAATCTGTGCGTCCAACCTCATCGCACAGGGTTATTCTGTTGATATAGAAAAACATCTTTCTGATATTCTTGTTTGTGATGTATTTGCTACCAAAGGAGACGGAACATTCATCATGGAAATTGAGACTGGGTTTACTCCTCCTGATCATGCACTGGATACCATTGACTATTATGTTGCAAGAATAGCAAGTAAAATTGCCCGATACAGTCAGTTTTGCTCAAAGTTTGCTCTTGCCACACCTGTGGTTGGCATACTGCCAATCCCGAAGATCTTTCTTAAACCTCCGAGCAAGAGAACAACAGACGAGATTCAGAAGATGAAGGAACTCTGTGATAGGTTTTACAAAAACCCACCAATAGAGGTGAATGACATATTGAATGCCAGATTGCATTCTGTTTATCTAATTAACATTGACAAATGTTTTGCAAAACAACTTGATCCATATACCTATCTTGAGATTATTGGCAAATTGCAAGAAGCGAGTGAATTAGATTTGTGAATCGCTTCGCAGTGCTTCCATAGTTGCGTACTTTCTATATTCGAAAGTCTCAGATAGAAGTCGCATCACATATCCTTCAAAAAAATTTCCTATGAATCCATAATGTAATTGAAAATCAATTTGATCTATTATCTCTGTACTAGTATCGTTTATTTTATTAAATTTGTGTAGATGTTTCCATGTTTTGAATCTACCACTAATCATTTCATCTACATATTCATATGGTTTCAAATATGTTATTTTTGAATGCCATTTTGAATCCATGATCAGCTTGGCTCGCAGCCAAGCTTCTGCACCTTCTTTAAGAATGTCATTCTGGGTCTCGAGAATCTCTATTTTCATTTTTTTAGGAGTGATTATTTTCAAATGGTTGATGTTTGTATAAAACTTCCAGACTTTGTCAACATTAGAATGAACAACAAACGTATGTTTGAAATGTTTCATGATTTTTTCACTCTAGCTTGTTCCAACATTTACATTTCTGCGATTATTTGCACAACTTTTTATTTCTTCTTGGGTGTGATCTTTTATTGGTTTACCACACATGGCACATGTTGGGATTGGTTGAATAGGTTTACGCTCAAATTTCAATAAAATAAAAGGCAACACATGAAAATATAATCTCTAACATTTTCTAGGCACGAGGATTTAAAGAGTTTTCAAGTTGAAGTATAGAGCGCAGAATCAGGCCAGATATTCCAAGGTGAGATGTTAGAAAAGTGGCCGCCTCTTCGAGCGCGTTTTCCCCTCTATACCCTTCATCATATGTCATTTCAATTGAACCTTTGTCAGTTTCAACATATACAGTCAGCAAAGAGTAATATCCAATCTTCGGATCCTTTCTTTGTAGGTATAGATTAAGATGTACCTCTTTGATCTCATGCCCGTATTGCATGAAACTTCCTGATGACATTAAGACTATTGTTTTATCAGGGGATTTGGCTATTCTCTTAGGATCAATTACATCTATTATCTTCAACAAATAAAATGTGCGTGTCTTTCTAAATAATCTTATTGTATGAAAAATTTTAAAATGAATTATTTAGATTTGTGTTGCCATTTTCTAGATCTTTTATGACCATGAAGCATATACTAAGATAAGAAAATCATTACTTGTATCTAGTCGTATGATAGTTTAGGCAATCGAATCTTGAAATACTATTCGTCATCTACAGTACCGCCCTGCCCATATATTACTGGCATGGTAATGGTACTTGTCACATGAGCAACATTTCTTACCTTTGATATTGCAGTGTCGACCTGCGTGGGATCTTTTGCCTCAATCTTTACAAACACGTCATATTTCCCCATTACTCCATTCACTTCTATCACATCTGGAAGACCTTTTGTTTTAGAAATTACTTCTTTTTCGTTTCCAGGTACACATGTTACTAAAATGTATGCAATCATATTGTTTCGACATGATGTGCTCTTAAATAACTTATCTGAACTTACGAAGTAATCTATTTTGTGAGAAAACCATTATGATTGCAATTATACTTAATGCCAAGATCAATGTTGCAGTTGTTCCAAATTCCGGAATCACTACAGTGCCTGTTAGGGTAAGTTCTTTTGTTCCGGACTGCATTGGACAATCAAGAATCCTTTCCACGTCTGACTCAGTTTGAGTACAATCAACATCATTTCCATTCTCTTTTACATCTATCTGTTCACCAGACGTATCAATCACATGTTTTGGAATTTGATATTACTCCAAGATGGAGCCATTTTGTAT
>JBARDK010000019.1:0-2720 GCA_049795075.1 Nitrosotalea sp.
TTTCATTTTCCAAAATGGAGGAAATATTGAGAAAATAAATCAAAATGTGATTAAAAGCCTGTTTGGCATGTACTTGGAAGCATCCTTTACCAAAAAAATTGACACTGCAAAATTCAATCAGGAGGCAGAAAAGCTAGCAAAGAGCCTGAGAATGGAAGTTAATATTCACTATGAAGTCTCAAAGAGAAAAAGAGTTGCAGTATTGGTAACAAAAGAGCCTCACTGTCTAGAAGCGATATTGAATGCCAGGGCAAAAAACCAACTAAGGGGCGAGATTGCCGTAGTTATTGGTACAGAAAACACATTATCAAAGCTTGCCAAGAAAGCAAAGATTCCCTTTGTACTTGTTAGCGAAAAAGAGCAGAACAGGGCCGAAGAGAAAATAATTTTGATTTCAAAAAAGTACAATGTTGACTTGATAGTTCTTGCAAGATACATGAGAATACTTTCTCCAAACTTTGTATGGAGATACCCAAATAGAATACTCAACATACATCCTTCTCTATTACCTGCATTCCCTGGAGCTTTTGCATACGTTCAAGCATATGAGCGGGGTGCAAAGATTGTAGGCTGTACTGCACATTATGTAACTGAAGATTTGGATCAGGGACCAATAATATTCCAAGATGCTTTTGCAATTGATGAAGACGAGACGCTAGAATCACTGAAAAGAAAGGGCAAGAGACTTGAGGCAAGAACACTTCTTGAGGCAGTAAAGATGCACCTGGATGGCAGACTGGAAGTATATTGGGGAAAGGTGCATGTCAAGCCAAGACGATCTAAATGATAGTAAGAGATCACCCAAACTCGCATATTGTCAAGGAAATAAGAAGAAAACCTGTTGCCATAATACCAGTAGGATCTACTGAGCAGCACGGGCCACACTTACCGGTATCAACTGATTCTGATATCATATCTTTCATAGCAGAAAAGGTATCAGAAAAGACAGGCTTTCTTCTTCTGCCCACCATTGAATATGGAGTCTCGTTTGAGCATCATCCTTTCTTCAACTTGAGTGTAAAACCAGGTACGCTACAAAAGTATCTCATTGAGATATGTGCATCACTTTGGAAAAATAAGATAAAGACAATAATAATACTCAATGGACACCACGGCAACCAGAAAGCGCTAAAGGAAGTACCATCCAAAGTTGCCAGAATTCATGGCATCAGGCCAAAAATCTTGGTCTATTCCTATTGGCATTTTATGAAGCAAAGATTTGATCATGCTGGATTTGTTGAGACCTCAATTATGCGTGCCATATCAGGGCACGTGGAGATGAGCAAGGCAGAAAAGGGATTGGTTGAAGATGGATTGTCAAAAAAGGAGATATATAGGCTAGGCAAGGCAGCAAACAAGTCCTTTATTGCAGTAACAAGAAATGGTGTCTGGGGAGACCCTACCCGAGCTACTGCAAAAGAGGGAAGGAAGATCCTAGGCGAGATCATTGCATCCATCGTAAAAGATAGTCAAACTTGCCTTACCGGAGAAAGCCGAAAATTACACCAATGAAATTTTAATATATACCCTCGATAGAGTGTGTAATAAGTGAAATAAATGTCAGTAGATATGGCAGTAAAAGTACTTGATGAAAGCCTCAACAAGGTTGTTCTTATCAAGCTCAAAGGGGGCAAAGTGATAAGAGGAAACCTGCATGGCTTTGATCAGCACATGAATCTGCTACTTGATTCTTCGGAAGAGATCCCTTCTGAGGGAGAGACAAAAAGTCTAGGAACCATAGTAGTTAGAGGAGATAATGTGGTTATCATATCTCCTCCGCCAAAGTGAAAGTACAATGACTAAAGGCACCACCTCCATGGGAGGATACACAAAGAAACATGTCCACGTAAGATGTAGAAGATGTGGCAAGAATTCTTTTCATGCAAGACATGACAGATGTGCAAGCTGTGGTTATCCAGATGCAAGAATAAGAAAATATACTTGGATCAAATGGTATACATAATTGGAAGAAATAGCTCTCGTTTTTAGTTCTCTGGCGGGTGCTTGCACTGCAGTTGCTTTAGATAAAATCCCAAAACGAAAGTACAGGCAAACTATTACGGTAAATTCAGCAGTAGAAGATCAATTACATTCCTTGAAAATTGAAAAGGACATACTAACAAAAACAATTACAAGGCTTCACCATGAAGAATCAAATGTTTCAGTGGTTCAGCGAGACAAACTTCTCATTAGATATCAGCATCAACTTGGAACTACAATTGCCAAGATAGAAAAACTTGAGACTGCAAGCAAGTATCCAGATCTTGGACCCATAGGTGACAGCTTGGTAACCTTGATGGACAACAAACTATCGAAATTGGACCAGAGGCTACATGAAATTTCTTCCAAGATATCAGTAAATACGGTGCAGCCTGCTGTACAGACAACCGTACAGCCTACTACTCAAGTCAAGCAGCAAGAACAACCAAAGCAAATTGTACAGGAAAAGCCACGAGTTGAAAAGATTGAGCCAAAAGTAGAGTACCAACAAGAAAGAATGGATATTCAAGAAGAAAAAATTCCTATACCAATGCCCCCGATTGAGATTCCTGTTCAGGCAAGGCACAGATCAATTGAGCTTAGCACATTGACAGAAATTCCAAGTAGAATGCCAGAGTTTCCAGCAGAAATGATAAGACCACCTCAAGTTCACGTCGAGCCCGCAAAAATTATTGTAGAGCCAGTCAAGGAAACACTTGAGATTCTGCAATCAATTGTTC
>JBARDK010000020.1:0-5395 GCA_049795075.1 Nitrosotalea sp.
TTTTTGGCCTGTGTGGATCAATTGCAGGAGCACACCCAAAGAATGTCGCTAAAGATATCCCACGATAAGGGGACATGAGTGTACGATCGGCAGTTAAGACAACTTTCGGGTGACCCAATTTTCAATCTCAGTGAATTCCTATAGCATTTTAAGGTTTCCTGTATTTCCAAGAGTTAGTAGTTCTCTAATATGCCTGACTTGCTTCTGTGAGTGTATCCAAATTCCTTGTTTGTGAGCAAATATTTACTATTGAATACCGTACCATCTTTGCATGCCAAGACATCACCAAAGCAACAACTTCCACAAAGTCCCATCCCACATTTCATCATTCTTTCAATACTGGCTTCTGCATAGATCTTGTTTTCAGAAGCAAGTTGCACCACTTTGTGCATCATTTTTTCAGGTCCACAGGTATAAACTACATCAAATGCATTTTCTTTGAGCAATCTTTGCATTGCATCAGTTACAAGTCCTGACTCTCCATGTGTTCCATCTTCAGTTACTACAATGACTCTGTGCTGGTTTTGCTCTAGAAGTTTATTTGCAAGTCCTTCAAAGAAAACCTCCTGTTTTGTTTTAGCACCCATCATTATGGTCACCTCATCAGTCTTTTTCAAAAATGTCACAAGCCTCATGAGAGGAACAAGTCCTGTCCCTCCACCTACAAGCAATAACCTTCCCTGACTTATGGTAAAGGAATTCCCATATGGACCTCTAACTCCAATTTGGTCACCAGATTTCACAGAGTAAAGGGCTGTGGAGGCCAAACCGTGCTTTCTAACCGTAAAAGCAGCCTTTCCTTTTTCTTGCGATATCATTACACTCATTGGTAACTCATTTACTCCCGGAATCCAAACCATTGCGAATTGCCCAGGCAATACTTTTGATAGAAGATCATCAGAAAAAACCAGAGTGCGCACAGTTGGAGTCTCGTCAATTACCTTTTCAATTGTTACTATTGTTACAGAATCAGTATTTCTTTGCAATTCCAACCATGTCACCAATTTTCTGAAAATTTTTCTTTTCCATGTATTTTGATATTCCACTGTTTACTTCAGAGAATGTTCCGCCCAATTTTTCTGCAACAGCACTACCAATCTGAACTGCACTGGCACCTCCAAGTATAAATTCAACTGCATCTTCCCAACTTGACACCCCGCCGCAACCAATTACTGGAATGTCAAATTTTGATGATATTTCATAAACACACCGTACTGCAATTGGCTTTATCGGTGTACCCGACAGTCCACCTATCTTGTGACTTAGAACGGGTCGTGTAGTTTCAACATCAATTGCCATCGCTCTTATTGTATTTATTGCAGTTATTGCATCTATTCCTGCTTCACAAGACGCTCTCACTGTTTCAAGATAGTCAGATGAGCCAAGACCAACTTTAGCGATTACTGGAACCTTTGATATTTTTTTTACTTCTTTGACTATTTTTTGTACAAGGTTGGGATCATCGCCAACTTCAAGCCCTACTTTTTCTACGTGAGGACATGACAGGTTCAGCTCATATGCCAGAACTTTGATGTTCTCAAATTGTTTTATCATAAAAGTAAAGTCTTCCGGAACAGAACCAACCAAACTAACAACAATTGGAACTGTTGTGTTAGACGAGATCATCTTTGCAAAGTAGGAGGCACCTGGATTTGAAAGTCCGACAGCGTTTAGGTATCCACTTTTTACTCCAACTACAGTAGGGTTTGGATACCCCTCCCAAGGCTCTTTGCTCAACGATTTTGTTACAAGCGCACCTGCTCCTTCCTTATATAAGCGAGCAAAAACTTCAAGCGATATGCCAAGAATACCTGAGGCAAGCATTGTGGGTCGTTCAAGTGATATTGGCCCCACATTTGTCGAGATGTCGGGATTCACTTCTAATTATAAAAAATGTTTGTCTTATAACAGTTGATGCGGGTAGTCCAATGTTACCTTTTTTAGTAAGACATGAAAATGCTCTGTATGCATTCTGTGATTCTAACAGAGCTCGGTGTTGCAATTTTTGATAACAACAAATGTGTAAAATCAATTCCCTTTAGAAATCCTGCAAAAGAGTACATCGAACTAAAAAAGGAAATGTCCAACATTAATGAACTTGAGCAGTTTCTTGCCAAGGTAGGAACAAGCGTATCTGTTAATGATACAAGCCTTCTCAAAATTCTAAAGAAAAGATCAATAGATGCTGAACTTATGGAGGAGAACAAAATTGAAACAATCCAGTCTTCCAAACTTAGAGTACTTGTAGACTCGGGTTTTGCAACAGATGAAGGTGATGCACGAGGAAAACTAAGAGAATTTGCAATGCAACTTTCTTCTTCAAAGGTTACAGAGATCTCCGAGAGTCCAGATCTTCACATTATTCAAGCTATTGGGACATTAGATGAGACTGATAAAATAATCAATCTATTAAGCTCAAGACTTAGAGAGTGGTACGGTCTTCACTTCCCAGAGCTAGACAATCTAATTGATACAATCATCGGCTATTCTAAAATAGTTCTGGCAGGCAACAGGGATAACCTCAATCAACAAGTGTATGTCGATGCAGGGTTTCCCGATGAAAAGGTGGAGATGTTATCACTCTTGCAAGCAAAAAGCAGGGGAGGACAAATTTCCAACGAAAATCTTGCCATAGCACAAAGCCTTGCAAAACAAATCTTGGAACTATCTGAGTTAAGAACCAATATAGAAAAACACATAGAGGCTCAGATGAAAGTAATAGCCCCAAACCTTTCTGGAATTTTAGGAACTTCGGTAGGAGCCAGAATACTTGGAAGAGCAGGCAGTCTCAGAAGATTAGCTACCATGCCTGCAAGTACAATTCAGGTCCTAGGTGCAGAAAAAGCACTTTTCCGCGCTCTGAAAACTGGCGCTCAACCTCCAAAACATGGTCTATTGTTTCAACACACTCTAGTTCATGCGGCTCCCAAGTGGCAACGGGGTAAGATTGCAAGGGCAATAGCAGCCAAGGCCGCACTTGCTGCAAGAGTGGATGTTTTTGGGGCAGGAATAAACAATACGCTCTTTGAAAAATTAAATATAAGAATTAATGAGATTGGAGAAAAATACAAGGATCCTCCGCCTGATAGACCAGCACCACCCATGCAACAACGTAGACCATTTGAACAAAGAGGAGGAGGAAGACGCGGTGACTTTGGCAGACAAAGAGACAAAAAGAACAACTGGCAAAAGTCAAAACGAAGGAAATTTGGAAAACGAAGAGAATAACATTTTCTGGGTTAAAATAGATGGAGAAAAAAGACTCGCAACTTTAAATCTCGTTCCAGGAAATCAAGTTTACAAAGAAAAACTAGTCAAAATTAAGGATGAAGAATTTAGGGCATGGGATCCATACAGAAGCAAGCTTGGCTCAGCCATAATGAATGACCTCAATGTTCTTCCAATAGTTAGAAAGTCACGGGTTCTTTACCTTGGGGTTTCCACTGGAACAACTGCAAGCCATGTTTCAGATATTGTAGGTCCGAGTGGGATTGTATTTTGTGTAGAGCATACAAGCAGAGTTGCACGAGAATTTCTTGACAGAGTCGCATCTTACAGATCAAACATAGTACCTATTCTTCAAGATGCAAGAAACCCCAAAGAATATTTTTCAGTTTATGGAATTGTTGATGTTGTCTATGTTGATATTGCACAACCAGATCAAACCGAGATTGCCATTTTGAATTGTAAGACCTACCTAAAAAAAGATGGCTACTTGATGCTTGTAGTAAAGACTAGAAGCATAGATGTTACCAAAGATCCTTCAGAAATAACTCGTAATGAGGCTAGGAAATTAAAAGATAATTTTGAGATAGTTCAGGAGATTAACTTGGAACCATATGAGAAGGACCATAGCATGATCATTGCCAAATATCTGGGATAATTATTCAGCTGACACCAAGCAAAATCTTGACTGGTTTCCAGCTCTTTCTTACAAATTTTGGTGGCGTGCCATTCAAGTTAATTTCACCTTTGATAAAATTCATTGTCTTGGAATCTGATGGATAGCCGCTTCCCACATTGAAATTCTTTTTTATCTTCTCAATGGCCCTGTCTCTGTTTACCTTAGCTATGATAGAAGCTGCAGAGACTACTGGGAATCTTGCATCAGCATGATGACTAGAATACACTTTTTTGATTTGAGCAAGTTTTGAAATTAGCAACCCAAATCTTTTCGGATTTACGTCACATGAATCAACATATGCAGAATCAGGCTTTAGTCTAGCAATTACTTTGGCCATGTATTTTCCCTCCAGTTTATTCAGTTCGTTTTTTTTCACACTTTGATCTATCACATGCGGCGGAATTCTTGCCACATAGTAGTCATCCACTATTGCAAGTATTTTTTTGTATAAATTCTCTCGTGCGCGAGGACTAAGCTGCTTTGAGTCTTTGACCCCAATATCAGAAAGCCGTTTTATTTTGTTGCGTTCAATGCATATGCCCGCAATAACAAGCGGACCGATGACCGATCCCCTTCCAGCGTCATCAACTCCGCATACTAACATTTGAGTTGTTCTTGCGTTAGATGTATTAAATCATTTTAGATTACATCATACAATTGGAATCAGATCTTGCAGAGATAGTTGAGGGCACTACCAAGCTTCTAGTGCCTAAAGGGTCATTAGTAGACAAAGTTCCCCCAATGGAACCAGCTTTCTTCAATCCAAGAGCAAGGATAAACAGAGATTTTTCGATAATAGCATATGCTGCGTTTCTAAGAACTTTCAAGGGGCCCAAAGTCTTTCTTGATTCGCTTGCAGGCATAGGTGCAAGAAGTGTCAGAGTTGCAAATGAATTGAGTGCAATAGAGAAAGTCTTCATCAATGATGTAAATCCAAAAGCCCTAGAGATTGCGGAAAATATTGCCAAATTAAACAATGTTACAAATTGTATTTTCTCAGAAAACGAGGCTTGTCGATTTCTTAGCTTGCATTCTAAAAGAGATCAGAGAGGAGCAATTGTTGACATTGATCCATTTGGATCTCCATCAAAATACCTCGATTGTGGAATAAGGGCTACATTTCACGGTGGCCTTCTTTCTGTTACAGCTACAGATCTCACAGTGTTACATGGCTTATTTCCTGCTGCGTGTAAGCGAAAGTACTATGGCGTACCAATCAGGGTGGAGTACGGAGATGAAATTGCATTTAGACTAATTCTTGGATGCATGAATATAGTTGCGGGAAGACTAGATGTGAAAATAGCGCCTCTGTTTGTGCAAAATAACATGCATTACTACAAGGCATATGTGAAAGTGCTTGTTAAAACAAGCGATAAAGATGAAATGGGCTACATATTACATTGTAAAAATTGTGGCAATAGACGCGTTACAAGTGAAGTGAGATACGAATGCGAGGTTTGCAATTTGAAAGCAGAACTTGCAGGTCCACTC
>JBARDK010000021.1:0-4221 GCA_049795075.1 Nitrosotalea sp.
GGCTTGAGAGCGTAGAAAAACAATCAGTAGAGAAATTGAGTGGTATTGTTCACGCTTGGCTGACCATGCAGATTGTCATACTGTCAGTCTTTATTCTAGTTGCAGCAATTGGCTCAAACCCTCTATCTTCTAACGGTGCAAGCAGTTCAGGGCCACCCTATCTTCTTCTGGTTTTTTCGCCAATAATCTCAATTGTATTTATGAAAGTGGTTCAGAAAATGAATTATTCCAACATTCCTGAGATTGAGATAAAAAAGATACTAAAATTTGCACTGCCTCCGTTTATTGTAGGAATGGTATTGATCGCAAGTAACCTGTTTTCAAACTTGCATGCTAATGCTTACATTCTGGGAGGTTCCTTGGCAGTTGGCTCTTTGTGGCCAGCAATAAAATTCAAAAAAATCTATACGGCGAATCTACACGCAGAGGCAGCAACACCACAAATACTTCGAGACATTACAGAGGCAAGAAAAGCTGGCATGGGGCCTGAAAAATGTATCATACATGCCTGCAAGAGAAAAGATTTCAGATCATTTAACATTGTTGCAAATACTATCGCAAACAAGCTTGAATGGGGAATTCCATTATCAAACATTTTTGAAACGCTTCATAAAGAAGTCAAGAACTTCCAAGTGTTGATTACTTTTAGGATATTGTTTGAAATCATATCTTCCGGCGGTGGTAACGTAAATACGCTTGATTCGTTAGCCGATTCCAGTGAAAAAATTCACGACATTGCAAAAAACAAGCGCGATGGACTCCAGCCCTATGTGATAGTTGGCTTTTTTTTGATCGTAGTTACCGGATTTACCACTTTGTTGACAATAGACTCGTTTGCAGACATTGATAAAGAAAAAAATGCGCTTCCCAACAGCAATGTACAAACGTCTAGTGCGCCAGATTCCTTTCTTGATGTGGTTTCTATTGCTGTTATTGCGCAGGCATGGCTAGCTGGTCTCTTTATAGGAAAAATAACAAAAGGTGCCTATTCTGGCGGGTTCATGTATTCGGTGTTACTTACCACGATCAGCATGGTTGCCATAGGTATGATCCAACTTCACGTGATAAACATTGGAGCTATCCTTCAACCGTCTCATTGAGTATGTCACTAGAAAAGTCATACCGTCTCTTATATCGCCTTTGCAGATACATATGGATAATTTGAGATACATTGCAATTCCCTTGTTAATCATCTTGGCAATTCTTCCACATTATGTATTTGCTGATGATGGCAATCAGCTTGATACCACACTAATACCAAATAAAATAATTACAAACACCACAGGTATAATTCAGGTATATCCGAATAATTTTACTAATACACTTGATAATCTGGTAGCTACTTCATCTGATTCCTCCATAGTACAAATTCTTGGTGTAGAAAAGGACGTCTCTCATAATGCTTTTAATGTAAAGATTAATGCATTAAACGCAGGTCAGGTGACAATTAGCATGGCTGCCTCTGGATTTGCTTCTCTGGAGTTGCCAGTCACTATTTATCCAGATTCTAAGGGGGCTACAAATCTTTTGATCAAGGCAACCCCGCAAACTTTTTCGACATCAGGACCAAATGCCGGTTATATTTCCGTGGAGACTGTAAACGCTAATGGAGTTCCGACTCCTGTATCTGTAGACACTCCTATAACATTAAGCGTATCAGATAACAGTATTGTAAGTCTCGATGAAGATCAGATGGTGATAAAACAGGGCTCATACTTTGTCACAGAAAAATTTGTTATAGCAAAGCCTGGCAATGCTCAGATATATGCATCTGCATCTTCGATGCAACCTGTATCAACATCAGTTACGATTAACAATGATGCCGTACCATATACACTTCAAGTTTACGCGTATCCTCCAATAGTTAATGTAAACAAAGATGCGGTGTCGTATATTATAGTTCAATTACATGACTCTGCAGGAAATCCAGTCATAGCAAAAAACGATATCCCGGTATCAGTTCGTATTGTGAATACTGCAGAAGAGGCCTTGAATAATACAAGCGACCAAAGCCCATTTGTGCAGGTGAACAATGCACTTGTCATCAAAAAGGGCTCTTACTGGGGGTACGTTCCTGCTGAATTTACTGCTGCTGGTGTGAATACAATGTCACCATTCTTGCAAGGAGATCAAGACATGAAATATGCTCCTATTCAATTTGCTGCTGGTGTGAGTGCGATGTATGACGTAGAGATTTCAGCTCCAGGGTATATAATTAGTACAATCCCTGCTAATACGGTAGTTACGACTAGTATTATAGGTGCCACTGCTAAAACAGCGCCCGGTAGTACAGTATCCGGAAGTGGTACAACAACCATAACAAGTACGACATCCACAAATGGCAACACAAACGTAACAAGTACCGCAACTGCAACTGGTACAACAATTACTCATAACGCAACTGCAACTGGTACAACAACCGCAAGTAGTACACTACCTTCAATTTGTATAAAAAATCCACCTATTGTCCCACCACTTTCAACATTGCAAGTACAAATCGCGGCCGTCTCACAGAATTTTGTGATGGATGACAAGACGCCGTGCTTTTTTCCACTTCCAATTCTTACCACAGGAAACAATGAACTAATTGGAGTTTTAGCCTTGAAAGACGCATCTGGCTGGCCAGCATTTGCAAAATCTGATTTGTCATTTCAAGTGGATTCATCTGATATGTCTACAGTCTCTATACCTGATGTGAAAATGAGTTATGATCTTCAATCTTCCCTTGTCTTTGCCCAAGTTGGTAATTCCGCAAATCCAGTAACGTTAAATGTTGTCTCGGATAGTCCTCAACAGGTAATGCCAGTTGTGGCATCTCCTTCTCAGACAAACTCAGGCTTGGTAGCAGATTCATTGCTAACAACGGTTTTGCCTAATACGCAATTTCCACTGGCGATTTATACTACAAATAATGGTGCGCTTGATTCATTTAAGAGTGGTTTTACTGCCTTGATCTCGCCACAAGAAGCAATCTCGCCTATACAATTGACCGTGACAAAAGATAATCCAGTATTTCTTACTGATGAAACATTGCTTACAGGTGGATCACAAAATATTGCAATTACAACATCAGACTACTCGTCTAGTTTCACTGTGGTAGGTGCATCATCAAAACCAAATGCCATAACACTCGGTTATCCAGACCGAATTCTTTCAAACAGTGATCTTCTATTTTCAATCGAGTTGTTGGATGATAACCAACTTCCAATACTGACTGACAAAGACACTGACATCAAACTGGTTTCAAGTGATCCATCTGTACTTGATGTTCCTGATAGTGTACAGATCAAGGAAGGTTCCTATTACGCCACATTTGATGCTAAATCAAAGGGGGCTGGTACAGCGGAGATTGCAGTACTTGCAGATGGTATTCCTCTATCAAAATTTGATATAACGACTGTAAGCTACACACCTGTAGTAAGCATTGATTCAGCGGATCATGCTGATAATAACAACCCTCTAACTGCCACTGTAACTACCACTTACAATCAGTCGCCTCTTGCTGGCCTTAATGTGGACTGGACAGTAACAGGAGGAACAATCAAAAATATGGATTCCTTGACTGACCAAGACGGCAAGGCTACAATATCGTTAATTATAGATGATCCTAATACAGTTAACATACAGGCAAGTGTGGGTGGGGGATTATACCAGACCGTTACAGTCACTAAACAAATAAGCATAAATCCGCCATTACTAGCTGCTAATTCTACCGGACAACCTGCACAAGATAACCCACAATCAACCAGCTTTACCGTAATGGGTGTCAGTCCTCTCCTATTTGTGATTCCAGGAGCCGCTGCTGGGGCATTCATAGTTCTAAAAAAGAAGAACATGTTGGAAGGAATATCAGAAAAATTCTCTGGAATAAAAGAAAGGATGTCTAGCTCACAAGAAAGGTAACTATGGTTTTATGAAAGCGATGATACCTGAGAGGTGTGACAGGAAGGCTTTTCCAGTCTCCTCATTCCGGCTTAGCATGAATAGAGAAAAAAAGCCCTCAAAGAAAACTGCTGTACCTTGGAGAAGATTTTGATGAATGAGGTGCAATTCCATGAAAATCACAACTACAATGATTGTCACAAGAACTGCCGAATAATAAACGGCATATCTCTTACTTTTTGGATTATGAAAGGAAGAGAAAAATTTAGGCACGAGAAAGTCTCCGTTAATCTAAAATATAAAAGCTCTCACCCATTTTTGGAAATGAATTATATGTCA
>JBARDK010000022.1:0-1915 GCA_049795075.1 Nitrosotalea sp.
GTAAGAAACCTTGCTCACCTGAGAAGTTTGATAGAAGAAGTTCGTTCTAAGAAATAAGATCAAAACCTATGAATTATTTTAGGATCATCAATTTTGCCATCCTTGATTTTTATCCCTTCTTTTGCAAGCATGTTGGTCTTAATTTTCTCACCCCACGCATACCCCCCTACTTTTCCGCTTGACATTATGACCCTATGACATGGAACTATCACCGGATAGGGATTCTTGTTCATGATTCTTCCAATTAGCCTTTGGCCATTTTTTAGTCCAACGGCCTTTGCAAGTTCACCATATGTTGTAACTTGACCTTTTGGAACTTCCATTAATTTCTTGTAGACTTTTTCCTCCAGATTCAAATTTTTATCATCTCTAGATCAGTGGTTTGTATAAGATTAACTACCTGTTGTTTATTTTTTCCAAGACCTCTCCAATCCACAAGTGCGTATTTGGCTTCTTTATTTCTGTCCAATATGTGAGAAAAGAGTATGCCATCCAAATTATCTAATGCGTGTTTTGGCACAACAGTACCAAGAGCAAATTCGCCTTCAATCAATTCATTGTTGAATTTCTTTGGATAATGCGTACCACCAAAACATACTGCAACTTTGTGTTTTTCTGGTTCTTTGCGTATTTCTTCTACTATTATTTTAGCCACATTTTCACAAAGCTTCTTGTCATTCCATTCCTTTTGTGTGGTACCAATTTCAATGAACAAAGTTGGTTTATTCAAAGCAGTTGGCCCGTGATGAGTGGCTTCAATAGTAATCTCAAATTTCGAAAAATTGTTTCTTTTCGTCCACAGATGTTTCATGTATGACTTTTGAAGATGTGGATGAGGTATTGCTATTTGTCTAGGAAAGCCACCAAATTGTGCTTCAGAAAAATTTCCAGTGCTATGACAAGTAAGTGCAAGCGTGCCACTTTCAGAGGCATGCTTTGATAAAAACACATAACTGTCATATTGATACTTTTCTTCAATCCAATCAGCAGATATTGCAGGTGTAGAAATTACAACAAGATCAAAATTTTTTCCGCGGTAGATGTCTCCTTGTTTTCTCATATCTTGCATCATGTAAGATGCCATGTTAGAGCCAGCAGGATCGAATTGATATGCTACGAGTAACTGCATAAAATAAGAATTATAAGGACACTTTATTAACTTCCTTCATTGGCTAACCCAAGACAAATGTTGAAGGATATGGCAAATACCATTAAGCTTGCCAGAAAATCAGATAAAGATGACTATATGCAACATTTACGATTAGTGCTTCTAGGTATAGCTGGTATTGGCGGTATTGGTTTCGTAATCCAGTTTACATTTGCAGTAATCAATTTAGGACACAGGTAAGAATTGACACAAGAAATAAAATCTCACTTTTTTGCAGTTAGGACCACAGGGGGTCAGGAAAAGATAGTACTCGGCCTCTTGGACAATCGAATCAAGCTAAAGAAGCTAAACATACAATCTGTTTTGCTATTAGAGAACCTAAAGGGATATGTTGTACTAGAAGCAATTGATGCAAACGCTGCATTTGATGCCTTGCAAGGAATGAGGCACATAAGAGGTCAGCTTAGAGGAGAATTACAATTCAAGGACATTGAAGGATATCTCATTAAGAAGTCTACAGTATCAGAACTTTCAGTTGATCAAATAGTTGAGATAATCGGTGGTCCTTTCAAAGGTATGAAAGCTACAGTCACCAGAATTGATCACGACAAGGAGGAGGCAACAGTAATTTTGCTTGATGCACCTTATCAGCTACCAGTAACTGTAGATGCAAACTATCTAAAACCATCATCACAGTAGCAAGGATTAAATTTACAGTAAAGAGGGAAAAGAAATCATGACAGATATTCAAACTGTTTCTGCACTTGTAACAGGCGGCCAAGCAAGCGCTGGCCCTCCACTTGGACC
>JBARDK010000023.1:0-5341 GCA_049795075.1 Nitrosotalea sp.
TGCGATGATACCGCAAGTTTTTGTAAACTCACCTTCAGGTTATTTGTTATTCCAGAACGAGCATTTTGATTTTCATATCAATTGTATTGCAAATAGTCCTTTTGATACTATAATAATAAACGATAATGATAATGATATTGCCACGATAAATGCACCAAATGGGATTACATCTTTTGATTATTATGCAAATGGTGGGATTGGATTACATACCGTTGTATTCACCTGTGTTGACGACTCGGCAGAAAATGGCTTTGTTGTAGAACATATTAATGAAATTCCATCTGGCGTACATGCTGACGGAACGCCTATTACACAGACATTTCAACAATCACAGAATCAACAGAATGTTCAACAGATAGATGCCTACCAATCACAGTATTCATTCCATTTTGATAACGGATTGTTTTTGGCATGCCTCATAGTTGCTAGCGTGATAACCATTTTCCTAATTATAGCGTTAGCGTCTGGTGGTTGGTTCCGAAAGCCACCGAGATTAGAGCCAAGCAGACCAGCCAATATTTTTGACTTGTATCGTGATAGTGCTATTGGGTCTGTTAGACCATTTGGTAATCGGGGAAGTCTTCCACTAGGATATGATGAAACCGATGTTTCTATTGAATTGCCACCACCGACAAAAATTTTAGATTCTGTTTGGAATGACCCTGAGGCAAAAAGGGAGAACGTCAGGAGATTGGCGAGCGATCCTGTGGCTATGATGGAAGCCAAGCGCATCGAAATGACCAATAATCTTGGGAGGATTTGCCCTAAATGTACAGACCCAATTCGTAATGAAAGAGGCGAGATAATTCACTGTGTTTATTGTTGTAAATTCTTCAAAGACATCGAGCAATTAGATGTTCATGTCTCGCAGAAACACCCTGTGGAGGCTGGGATTTAATGAGTATCTTAGATGCTAACCCGCCGTTAAGACGCATACTAAAATTGCGGATTAGAATATTGCTTCCCGAAGTCCAAGAAAACCAGTTTGATTGTAGTGATATAGAGAAAATAGCAATTGAGGAGGGTATCAGTTTAAGTGATACAAAAAAGGTCTATGACTTTTTAACTTACATAGCGGATGAAAAACTCAGGAAAAAGTTAATAGAAATTCTGAAACGCAAAAACAAGATACCAGCTGGGGTCTGCTGATGCGTACCTATCCCTTTTTAGAACTTTCTACGCATAATATTATACAGACATGGCGTTATAATGTTAATTTCAAAAGAAATTGCGGACACTTACAAGGTTGCACTAGTCTTAGCTTTCTGTGCTACTGTAATTTTGCAAACGCCTTTTGTAGCAATATTTGGAGGGCTGATTTTGTTTAATTTGTGGAAAAAGAAGGAACACGGCGTTAAGATAACTGTCGTAGTTTTTAGAGATAAAGATAAAAAATTAGATAACTATATCCGAGTGGTAAAAAAGGAAGTTTCACCGAAACTTTACAATCTGTTAGGAGAGGTAGAGAATCGTAACAACAGGTCTATTCTTATTAGCGGGCTTGCGGGGACAGGAAAAACATTTCTTTTAGAGTGGTTGATCTGGCAACACACCGACCCTCAAGAATTTGTAAAGTATGGAAATGTAGAGGAAAAACCTAGAGTCATAGTTTTCTCACCCAAGACCATACCGCATGGTTCTACGCCTGACTTTGCTTGGCTGCCAAGAGTTAACATTAGTAATAAAATCCCAAACCCCTTTTTGGATTACCAAGCCCTAGAATCTGCCCTTACTGTTTGCTTTATCGCAGAGATTCGAAGTAAGGGAGTTGTTGCAGTATCGCTCAAACCTTTACTTGCTGAAATCATGAAAGCAGAGCCGAAATCATGGAGCGATATTTATGACACCGTAAAGCGGTTGAAAAAGAACAACACCGACGAGATGGCTTTACAGACAATCGAGAATATTGTTAGAGCAGTTGAAAGACCGATTAGTAATGAGAGTGTGAATTTTGATTCTGATGTTGTGTTGGACTATGGAAATTTTGGTAACAACAAAATTCTGAAAAGTTTCTACATGGAATTATACGCCCATGCCATATTTGCACAGCAGTATAAGGAAAATGCAAAGCCTACTTTGATAGTCCTTGATGAAGCCCACTATCTACTTCGCTACGCAGAGCAGGGCAGTATTATAGGAACAATAATGCGAGAGGGTAGGATTGGGGTCAGGGCGGTTTATCTTGCGACACAACACCTTACAGACATAGCGGATGATTTGAGACAGGTTGGAGCAGAATTAATGTTTCATACTGGCAATCCTTCCGATTTTGATGCCGTAAGGGTGGTTAATCCTTTCATGGCGGATGCCTTGAGATTATTATCTTCCAAGCATGAATTTATTGACTTGAAACAGCAATCAGAAAAAGATGAAGTTGTGTATGTGTTCAAGTTAGAGGATGCTAACTTTGAAAAGTTCAGGAATATTCCATTTGTAAGAATAGAGGAAAAAACAGAGCAGGAGGTAAAGCCAGAGGCAGATAACATGCCGTTGGCGTTGTCTGTTGTGGTTGATCTTGGGAGGCAGATTTTAGAAATGATGCAGACAAGCGAGTTTGCGTTAACCAAATCTGATATTGCAAAAAAATGCAGTATTCCAGACGACCACAAGGTCTTACATGCTTTAAGAAAATTACAAAATACTGATGCAGTAAGACAGACAAAAATTAGGTTGCGAAAAAAAGAAGTGAACTATTACTATATTCCAAAGACGGAACAGTGTCATAACTTAGAGTTGGTAAAGACAAGAGAGAAGATTGTTAATTCTGGGTGGAATGTTGTTTTTGAAAACAAACACGGGATACAAGGAGCTGACTTTGTAATTGAAAGAAACGGAATACAAATCAAGGTAGAGGTTGAAACGGGACATAGGGATTCACTGGGTAGGCTGGAAGAACGTATTGTAGAATACGACAAGCCTACTTTGATAGTGTTACCATGCCAAGAGCAGAAGGAACGATATTCGTATTTGCCTTGTGTGCAGAGTGGGAAGGCAAAGTTAGTTTTGATACCTGAGATAGAAGAGGTTTTGAAGAATTGGAAGTAAGACCGCCGAAGAATAGAGGAATCAAGGAGGGTTTAATCTCTGGATTGTTGAAATTTCTTGGAAACGGATTTTATTTTATCTGTCTGCTATTTGGCTTGATGCTTGTTATTTTTAGATTCGGGATTAATGCAGAAACGGGAATAGTCTTTGTTGTCAGTTATGTATTTTTAGGTATAATTTTACGCCATCTCATCAAGAAAAAGTTTGGCGTCTATGAGTATAATCCAAAGTATATGAGCGCACAAGAAGCAAGTGCCAGAGCCGATTTAGGGCTTCCAGAGGCAGATAGTTTTAGAATCACTGTTAATGGGATTCGTGATGTTGTGGAATATCTAAGACGATTCAAGAACAATCCTGAATTTGCAAGGAGTGAAATGATGAAACAAAAAAACTGGACAGCAACAGAAGAGGCAAGGAGAGAGGCAACAATCCCATTTTACAAAACCAATCAAAAAATAAATGGTGTGATTAATGCCCCGTTTTTGTTGTGGGCTACTATATGGATAAAATTATTTGAAGTGATTAGAAAAAGAATTCACAAGAAGTAAAGTAAAAGCAAGTTGTGATGTGGATATTTAGTTCTATGTTGAGAAGCATTAGCGGTGAAAAATATGCCAAGAGTTTTCAAGAAATACCAGAACGGAGTATATACATGGCAAGTTGTTGCCAGCGACGTGAATACCCAGTCAGTATGCGGTATCCATGAGAAGATAACAGAGGACGGGACTACCATTAGCGAGATGTGGGTAATCCGCAGTAGTCCACATGAATCGGCGCACTGTCAAAAGTGGACAGCAAAGAAAACACCTGAGGACTATACAAGCCACAGGGATTGGAACGTGGTAATTCCAGAGGAGGCAGCACTTAGGGCAATTTTGGAATTTTTTTACAAGTTGCGCCACATGGATAGAGGAATTAAGAACAATCCACAGGTAGTGGAGATCGTGGATAGCATCAAGAAAGTTACAGAAGATTGTTTTGAAGAATACGAACTAAAATGATGCGCCAAAAACACAAGACCGTTTTGAAGATAGCTGAGTTTGCGCTAGTGTGTGCCATCTTCTTTTTTTTGAATGGCGTTGTGGTAGTATTACTATATGCTGTTAGCGAACTCAGCGTTGCGGAGGTATTAGACTATCTGCTATCGCTTGGAACGGCGGAAGGCGTCGCCATCGTGGGCTATCACTTCTTCAAGCATAGGTTTGAGGACTTTGTGGATTGGATAGAGGGAAAAGACGACGAAGAGATTTTCTTTTCAAAACGCAAGGTTGAGGAATTGAAGAGATTGCTTAGAAAGCAGAAGTGAGGCAGGCTTACTATTTTCGGCGTTCTGGATTGAACGCTTACGTTCGGCTTGCCTCTAAGGTTACTACTGTGGGTCTTTGCGAACCAGTTTCTGCGGGTCTGGTATTGGCACGATTATCTTTATTATTCCGTGCTGTACCATGTCGCCGACCAGTTCGTTGTCTGCCAGATACTTACTACATAACTTGCAGAAGATGTGTCTTCTGGGCTCGTAGTATGGTCTTCTACGTTCATAGAAGTTATTTCTCGGATAGTCTGGGTGTGTTCCCATACATTCACCTTGCCTTTTTGTTGGCAAGAGTAATACTGCAATCTTAAACTTAAAGTTGTTTTTCTTTTTATATCATTAATGTAACAATGTTACATGAAATCCACTGATAGGGCACAATTCCTTTGGGGAGGAAGAGGTGTGTTTGTTGGTGCGATTATAGAGGTAGTTTATGATATTGCTCAATATGGAATAAGTAAATTACCTCCTGCTGGATTTTTTCCAGAACCTTTTCTAACCCTCGGCTCGAAAATTTTTGCTTTTAGTATTGCGCTCTTGGTTGGGCTTGCCTTTTGGATTGGATTTGACAAGAGTTCTAAAAAGCCTGAAAATACGGATAATAATCATTAACTTTTACAACGCTTTAACATCTGCTTCTTGCAATCCCAAGAGGTGAGCCGAAGGCTCGCTTAGATTTCTAAAACGTCGTTTTTTATTTTACTTACTATCTCGGAGTAAAAGTCTGGTGTGATTTTTCCTTTAATGTCTATTATGTCTCTGAATAATGTATAAACAGGTTTGTCTATGATTATTTTACTTTCATTAATTCTATCTAATGAACCAGATTGAAGAATCTGACTATTCATTGGTATCATAAATGGACTATTTGCGGGATTAGTCGTAATTGCTAAAAGAACACAACCCGAAGAATTTTGATGAAGTAAATTTTTGGAAATGACAAGCCATGGTCTTGGTTTGACTTGTTGACCTTCTATGATTTGT